>JAGLOK010000199.1 GCA_023139005.1 Clostridiales bacterium
AATGAAGAACGTATATTTAAATAAGAAAAAAACTATTGCAGGATAAAGAAATATATGGTATTTTATTAGAACACGTCACAGAAAATTTACATTAATCCAACGAATCAAATAACGTAACTCGATCAATTTTGAATACGCATTGAATGAATGCTATTCGACTATCATCGCATCAAGAATTAGCAGTAGATTTTTTACTGTATTATAAATCATATACAGTTTTATTGGATAATAAGGAGTAAAATGAGCAAACAAAAAAACAAAGGACAAATGAAATACGTTTATCGCAATATCAAAAGATTATTGGGACTTGTTCGTGAGGACTTTTCTATCGGATCAATTATGATAATTCTGGGTATTGTTGCAGGACTACTTGGAGTTGGGGTAAGTTATCTATATGGACATTTATTAGATATTGCACTTGAAGGAGTAATGGACAAGCTAATACAGTATGCTGCAGTACTAATGGTATTGGGGGTATTACAGTCATTATTTGAGTATTTTGGAATATTTCTTGCAGGCAAATATCGTATTGCTTGTGGGAAGACCATTCGGAATAAGGCGTGCCGTAAAATAAATAACCTGTCTATATCCTACTATGAAAACAATCATACAGGTTCAACCGTTTCGACACTCATCAGTGACATTGATAAGCTTGAAAAGTTCTTTGTAACATTAGTAGATGATATATTGAGTTATCTTCCAACACGACTTATTGCAGGATTTATCCTTTGCTTAATATTAAATTATAAGCTAACACTTATTTGCCTTGTTGCAACGCCTTTACTCGGATACTTAACAGGAAAGATCTCGCTTAGGTTGGGAAAAACAACAAATACTATCCAAGAAGAAACGGAAAACTATAATACATTATTGCGTGACTTCATTGGTGGTATCCATATATATAAGGCGTACAAGATGGAAAAATCATTTGATCCCAAGATATTATCTGCATGTAATGAGATTGCAAACCAATCTTTCATCGTCTCTAAAGTTAAAAATATGGATTATAGCATTCGATCAATTGCATATTTTCTTCCGAATATAATTGCATACATTGTTGGTGGTATATTCATTTTTCGTGAAGAGCTGACTGTTGGTGGACTATTTATCTTTACAAACGTTTTCTTCCGCGTGATTGGTAGCTTTAGTCGACTATCGACATCTTGGGCAACAATCGTTGAAACTGCAGGAATCGCACAGCACTTGTTTAAGCTTCTTGATGCACACGAGGAAAGAGTAGATGGTAATGATTTCGCAAAAAGTGACTTTGTTTTAGAATTTCGCAATGTATCATTTGCATATAACGAAGGAATCGATGTACTAGACGGTATTAGTTTTTCAATCAATAAAGGCGAAAAGGTAGCAATTGTTGGCGCTAGTGGCAGTGGAAAGACCACTATTCATAAACTTATCGCGGGGCACTACGATCATTATAGAGGCGCGATATTGATCAATAGTAAAGAATTGTGTGATTGGAATTTAGGTAATTTAAGATATTTATTGTCACCAGTAACGCAAGAAGTGGGGCTTTTTGATGACACAATTAGAAACAATATCCTGCACGGCAGGTTAGATGCTGATGAAGAAGAAATAATTGAAGCAACACGTAAAGCTTATGCATATGACTTTATTCAATCCATGGACTATGGAATGGAGACAGTCATCGGTGAAGGAGGATCAAAACTATCCGGTGGTCAACGGCAACGTATTGCGCTTGCAAGAACTATATTAAAGGATGCACCGGTACTTCTGCTGGATGAACCCACCAGTGCGTTGGATACAAAATCTGAACACTATATACAACAAGCAATAGAGGATATGGGCGAAGACAAGACTGTAATTATCATCGCACATAGACTCTCAACCATTGTCAATGCAGATAAAATAATCGTACTAGATAATGGTGTAGTGGTAGAGACCGGAAATCATAATGCCCTGATCAAGCGGAATGGAAAATATACAGAGCTATACCAACGACAGCTAGTAGTGGAAATGGAGGAATTAGCATGAAAAAAGATTATAGAAATCTTCTTAGGATGCTTGGGAAGAATAAAAAGAGGTATATCCTTCTCACTATGCTTGAACTCGCTATGGCAACACCTGTGCCTGTTATTCGTGCACATTCGTTTAAACTTCTTATTGATTATTTTGTGTACAAGGGAAGCTCTGATCTTACTGAGATAATTATTCTACTTGGTGTAACCTTTTCGCTTAGTTTCTTTATTATTCCGATAACAGCATACTTCTCACAGAGAATTACTGAAGTGATTATGAGGGATATGCGTATCAGAACTTTCATGAAGGTAAAGCAATACCCAGTAGAGTATTTTGAGAAATTTCATAGTGGGGACATATTGGCAAGACTCAATCGAGATGTTGATACTGTAAAAAACTCCATGAATATCTTCAACAATTTCTTCTTCCATGCAATTGCCATCATGGTTAAGATACCATACTTTGTGTATCTTGATTATCGACTTGCGATATTTGTAACGGTGACTAGTCTTATATCAACATGGATCAATCTAAAATTCGTACAACCGATTCGAGATCAAACAAAAGATAGAAATAAAATGTTAGGTAAAATGTCGGAAGTATTAACTGAAAATGTAACAGGTTTTAGAATCATAAAGATGTTTGGATTAAAGAAGCACTTTACTAAAAAGCTGGATAATAAAATGGATGAAATATACGATGCAGAATTGAAATTTGTAAAGACGGAATCAAAGATGCGTGGGATTAATTCGTTGGCGCATATTATTTTCAACACGCTTGTGGTTATATTTACAGCATACCTAGTGATTATCGGAGAAATAAGCCCGGGTACACTGGTTGGAACTACGATGCTGTACTATAGTCTTTCCTTTCACTTTATGCGAATTGGACAGAACATTGCAAACGTTCAAAAAGCCTTTGCAGGACTTGAGAGAGTGGACGAGTTGTTTTCAGAAGAAGAAGAGCCTGAACGATATCAAACAGATAGCATGGATATTTCAAGTGGTGTTAGCATCAAGTCCGGTAAGTTTGGATATGACAAGAAAGTTCCTGTGCTCAACGGAGTAGATATCGTGGTGCCCAAAGGGCACTTGGCAGCACTGGTAGGAAACTCCGGTGGAGGCAAGTCCACACTGGTTAAGATCATACTCGGACAATACGAACTCGACAGCGGACAGATGACTGTCAACCAAAAACCGGTGAACCAATATACCTTGGATGAATTGCGTGCACAGTCTGCATATGTACCGCAAGATGCATATATATTCAATGGCACAATCAGAGAAAACATCATGTATGGACATCATGATGCATCAGAAGAGGAAATGATGGAGGCAAGCAAGAAGGCAAATGCGCATCAGTTCATCATGAAGCAAGTCAATGGATATGACACGTTGGTAGGAGAAAAAGGAATCAAGCTCTCCGGTGGACAACGACAAAGGATAGCAATTTCTCGTGCGATACTAAAGAACGCACCCATACTCTTATTGGACGAGGCTACAAGCAGCCTAGACTCGGAGTCTGAGCACTTGGTACAGCAAGCACTGGATACACTGATGCAGGATAAGACCAGTGTTGTCGTGGCACACAGGCTGTCGACCATAGAGCATGCAAACATCATCTACTTCATAAAAGAAGGCAGAGTTATAGAGGAAGGAACACACAGCGAATTACTTGAAAAAAGCGCACATTATGCAGAGCTGTACTATCGGGAGTTTGCGTCGTAAGGAGAATAAATTATCAATAAAGAAAAGAAAAAACAAATATCTTTGAGAGAAATATCTAAGACGATAATAAGACTATATCGGCTGACGATGAAAAATATCAAGTGGGGAATTCTCAGGATGGCAGGTGGTGTGGTGAGCGCTACTATAGCTATTTATGGGGCTTGGCTTACAGGTCGCGTCATAGAGATTGCTATGAGCGGCGATAAATCTCAATTTTGGTCATATCTTATTGTACTCATTATAGCAACAGTTGTACGATCTGTTGTGAGCTATCTGAATCCTAATGCCAGTCAACGATATGGTTTCTTAAATGGGAAAACCTTCAGAAAGCTGACTCTTGAGAAGATCACAAGACTACCAATCAACTACTATGAAAACAAACACACCGGAGATACCATTTCAAAGTTCATCGTAGATATAGAAAGACTGCAATGGTTTTCCACAAATGCAATGGCAAGTATTTGGAGCTATGTTCCTACACTACTCATCATCAGCACCATATACTTAGTGAAATTGAATGCACTGTTGATGCTTATTTGCTGTGCATGTATTCCGTTGATTAGCTACATTATTGGAAAGATATCAATTCCAATCAGTGATACCAGCAAAATCATTCAAACAAAAAAATCGGAGTACAATTCTTATCTGCGTGACTTCCTTGAAGGAATACATATT
>JAGLOK010000002.1 GCA_023139005.1 Clostridiales bacterium
TCCAGCTCTACCGGATTGTTGCCATGTGCTGGATATTGTTCCTGGATAACCACATATCACACAGGCTTCAATTGAGCCTATATCAACGCCTAACTCTAACGCATTGGTTGATACGACTCCTAATATATTTCCGTTTCTCAAGCCCTTCTCGATGGCCCTACGTTGTGTTGGTAAGTATCCACCACGATATCCCCTAACTGCATCACTATTTCCTAGTACGTTAGATACAGTTTGCTTTAAGTATTTGACCAATACCTCAACTGTGAGTCTGCTTCTACCAAATATTATAGTTGAAATATTATTTGAAATTAGTCGTGTTGCAATTCTTCGTGTTTGAAGTAATGAACTTGCCCTAATTCCCAATTGCTTGTTGACAACGGGAGGATTGTAGAATATAAAATGTTTCTTTCCCGATGGTGCCCCATTTTCATCAATTATATCAACATCTTCATCGATTATACTGGATGCAAGTTCTCCTGGATTTGCAATGGTTGCAGAGCAGCAAATAAATTGTGGACTTGAACCGTAAAACTCCATTATTCTTTTTAATCGCCGTATAACATTAGCAAGGTGGGAACCAAATACACCGCGATACATATGCACTTCATCAATGACTACATATTTCAAGTTCTCAAAGAGCTGTACCCATTTGGTATGATGCGGCATGATGCCTGCGTGCAACATATCAGGATTTGTAACCACAATGTGTCCTGCTTGCCTTATCGCCTTTCTTGCAGCAACTGGCGTATCGCCATCGTAAGTATATGTCTTAATATCTATTTCTGCTTCTTGAATGATTTCATATAATTCACTGACTTGATCAGCAGACAGTGCTTTTGTTGGAAATAAATATAAAGCACGAGATGCTTCATCTTCTACGATAGCGTTTAAAACAGGCATGTTATAGCATAAAGTTTTTCCCGAAGCCGTTGGTGTCACAATGACAATGTTCTTTCCTTTTTGCAGTGCATCCATGGCTAGCCTTTGATGAATATAGGGCTTTTTGATTCCACGTGATTGATATGCAGCAATAATAGAGTCGTCAATATAATTTCCGAACTTTGAATACTGTGCTTGTTTGGCGGGCGTTTCTCTCCAATGTGTCACATTCTCAGTAAAAGTTCTTTCATTTTTCAATTTCTCTAATAATTGCTTTAAATTCATCTGATTATTTCCACCTGCTCAATAGCCTCATTCATCAAGTTCTCTACATCTAGTTTTTCTACTTCTTTTATTATATCATCTAATTTCGGTCTTGTTGAAGGGTGTTTGGGTAAAAACACAGTACAACAATCTTCAAATGGCAAAATAGATGTTTCATATGTTTCTATTCTCCGTGCAATGTCCATAATCTCAATCTTATCCAGTGCAATCAATGGACGAAACACAGGGATACTCACCGCTGCATTGCTCACAGATAGTGAGTCGATGGTTTGACTTGCCACCTGACCTAAGCTCTCCCCGGTTACCAATGCTTTGCATTTATTTCTTATAGCAACTTTCTCTGCGATTTGCATCATAAGCCAACGCATGATTATAGTCATGTATTTCTCTTCGCACTTTTCATGAATCTGTTCTTGAATCTTCGTAAATGGAACAACAATAAGTTTTATTGGTCCACAATAGTCTGATATTATATCTCTTAAGTCCACAACTTTCTGTTTACTTCGTTCGCTGGTGTATGGAAAGCTGTGGTAATGAATTGCTGTGAGCTGTATACCTCTTTTTGCCATCATCCAACCCGCTACAGGGCTATCGATTCCGCCGGATAAAAGTAGCATTGCTTTGCCCCCGGTTCCGACTGGCATTCCACCTGGTCCATCAATCTTATTCATATATATATAGCATTTTTCTCGGACTTCTACGTAAATCATATGATCTGGGTTAACCATCTTCACCGACAAGTCAGAATATGCATCTAGCATTTTTTCGCCAATTAGTGCAGCCAAAGTCATGGATCTCATTTTGAAGGTCTTATCCGCTCTTTTGACTTCTACCTTAAAAGTCCCTTTTGTAACCTCTTGTGATTCTGCAAGCTTGATTGCAGCTTCGATTAGGCTTTCAACACTTTTTTCAACCTCATGTGCTATGGATATTGAATGTATTCCAAAGATTTTGATTATTTCCTGTACTAGTATATCTTCGTTTTTTTCATCATAGTCACTAACATAGTATCTGCCACCTAGCATGGAAACATTACATGGACTTTCACTACAAGCATTCTTAATTTGCATTCTCAATGCTCTTTCAAAAAAAGGTCTGTTTTTCCCTTTTAGATGTATCTCGCCATATCTGATTAAAATTACTCTACTCATTTATCTTGTATACTTCCTTAATTGATTAATACTTTCTTTTAATATGCCTAATGCTTGTTTTGCTTCATCCATCGTATTTTTATTTGAGAAACTCATTCTGATTGCACCGCCAATAAATGCTTCATCGACATGCATTGCCTTCAATGTTTTACTAACAACATTCCTGCGTGAAGAACACGCCGCTCCAGTTGATACAATCAAGCCTTTATATTGTACACTATGAAGCAATGTTTCTGCATTGATTTTCTTGAATGCAACATTTAGAATATATGGACTAAATGATTGCTCATTCTTGCTGATTATCATACTATCGGAGATATCATTTGTAATATTTTCTATCATATACTCTTTTATTTCTTTTGCATTCTGTGCATCTATATCACTATATGAATTCACCATAATTGCCTTATTAAATGCTAATATTCCGGGATGATTTAGGGTTCCGGAACGATACCCCATTTGTTGCCCTCCACCATAGGATATGGGTCTTATCTTTCTTTTGTCTTTCACGTATAGCGCACCCATGCCTTTTGGTCCTTGTGTCTTATGTGAACTCAAAGAATACAAGTCAACACCCAAGTCACTAATATTTACATTTATCTTCCCTATTGCCTGCACGCCATCGGAGTGAAACAATATATCCTTATCAATAGCCTTGACTGTTCTACACAATTCTTTTAATGGTTGTATTAAACCCGTTTCATTGTTTACATGTATGATACTTACTAAAAATGTATCATCAGTAATTGCGTTTTTCAGTTCTTCAACACTCACCAATCCATCTGCATCAACAGATAAAATTGTAACTTCATATCCTCTTTCATCCTTTAGGTATTCACACGCCCTGTATACAGCAGGATGTTCAATAGCAGATATGATTATATGTTTCTTTCTGCTTTTGTTCGCAGTACCGATTATTGCAATATTATCGCTTTCTGTACCTCCGGAAGTATATATCATCTCACCGTGATTGATATTGAGCTGTGTTTTTACTTCCTTAGATAATTCTGAGATTACTTTTTCGATTTTAACTGCAGGGGTATATGCTGATGAAGCGTTGAAATACTCATCTCTAGAATAGTGTTCAAATGTTTCTAAGGATTCAATGCAGACTTTAGTCGTTGCTGCATTGTCAAAATATATTATTGGCATCATTTAGTCTACTTTAACGATGCGTGGATTGTACTGCTTCATGAGTTCTACTAGTTCCTTATTATACTCCATAGTAATAAGATGTGTTGCATCCTGAACACGAACTACGATGAAAAACTTCTTCGAGTCTTTGTTCAAGAATACTTTTATTTTCTTATAGTTTTTCATACTGGTATATCGATTATAGTTTGGAGAAGATGCTAGCTCTGCTACTTCTACGTCCTTCATATTAAATTTAACTAATTCTTTTCTCTTTGTATTGTTAGCAACCTGAGCAATCTCTACAAATCCATTCGTAAATGAAATATCATAGTCAATTCTGATATTCCCTCTTTGCCAATAGATTAAGAATGCAAGTCCTGCAGATAACACGAAAATTATTGTGTAAATAACATCGATCTTACCGTCAACATATACAAAACTGAGTGTAACTGCTGCTGTAATACCCAACAATACCATCACCAAGGATGCTAAATAGTACAATAAATTATAAAGTCCTCTCTTTTCCCTAACAAAAATAACATCTAAAAAATTATCCATGAACTTCTCCCTTTTTCTCACATTTTCGTGTATAATATTTTATCATGAAAATAACTTAATTAATAGTTAATATATTATAAACACATTCACTATTAAAAGGAGATCAATATATGAAATGCCCTCAATGCGATGCATACAACAAACCGGATTACACAAAGTGTATAAGATGCGGAGCAAACCTAAAAGCAGATTCAAAAAATGAGGAAAAAGTAATACTTGAATATAAGTCACCATTGGAAAGTACACCTACCTTTAGGCAAGCTGTTATCGTTGAATCCAGAGATGAATCTGAGCAATCAAAAAATAAGCTTACAGATGATGAAATAAAGAATGTTCAAGCTAGCAATCAATTGTGGCAAGTAAAGCCAAAAAAGAGACATGCCTTTAAAAGCAAAGACGAGAAAATACCTCCTGTGGTTTCCATCAATGTTGAAGAAGATAATGAGTTACCTCCCCTACCAAAGAGGTCTACAAAAAAGGAAAGAAACTCGAATTTAGATAAAATATCTAATTTCAGAGAAGGTTCTGAAATTGAAGTAATAATTCCAGTTGCATCCAAGAAGAAGAAAAAAAAGGAAAAGGCTAAGAAACAAGGCTTAAAGTGGGGCCGTGTGATATTTGTCTCTGTAACTGCATCAATCATTATCATCGGTCTAATCATTGGTTTCTTCTATTTGTTCAAAGGTATTTTTTCAGGTACATCATCATTATTCTCAGGAAACGATTCTTTTCCGAACAATGGAGTTCCTTTGGTAGAACGAATTCTAATCGATGGTCAAACGTGGCATAAGGTCACATTTTATGGCGAAGATGGTGAACGTATACTTATTGAAGATCCTATTCGCTCTTTATCCATACAAGAAGGAGAAGCGTTCTTATTATTGGATGACGACTCCTATATACCTGATACTGGTGTCCAAAAATTCATTCCTGTGAATTTGCAAGCTTCTCGTTTCACGAAAAATGGGGATGAGTTTCTTTTGGATGTTACACCTTATAAAATTAATATTCCGGAATCACCATTGAAGATTATCCACCCCATCGTGGAGAGAATGATTGTAAGCTAT
>JAGLOK010000020.1 GCA_023139005.1 Clostridiales bacterium
ATCCTTTTACAATAAGCCATATTGCAAGTACCATCTCGCTCAAAGCCAATGGTGAACTTAAAACAATCTGTATTGCAGACAACGGTTTTCCGCCAAATAATATTTGCAACGCTGCACAAAAGTACATTATTGCACCTAATATACCAAATCCTGAAATTAAACGCGGAACAAGTTTTGTCTTAAACAATATTGAGTTAAATATCAAAGCTCCTACGCTAAAGACTGCAAGGTCTAATATAACATGTCCACTCCAGTCACTTGCAGCTCTTATCATTGTGCCTATTGTTTGAAAATACGAAAAGTCAGTAACTCCTGTAGCTACAAATTCTCGACTCAAAGTCAGAAGCAATAGAAACAATGTAGCTTGCACAAAATAAAACATTGCTTCAAGAGCGCGTGCTGTAATATATCCTATAGACAAACTAATGCTCTGTTTTTTTAGTATTGGATATACACTAATGGAAATAGCAACTACTGCAAGCGCCATAATCAATGTAGAAATAACACCTATTATTAGTTGCCCTTCATTTGCTGCAATGCTTGTTAAATAATCTGTCCCTGTTAGCGCAGGAGCCAAAGCCCACGCTCCTACTCCTCCTGCAAGAGTTGCTATTATAAATAATATTCCCACAGTCCTTGCTATCTTCTTATGTGATTTCATCTAATTCTTCCTCCATCTAGTTTGTTTTTCTAATTTATAAAGAATTTTGTAATGCATTTGCAAAATTTAAAGCTCTCTTCAAGTCATCTGCATTAGGTCTACCTTTATTCATTCCGCCAAAGAATTTTAAGAAACTATTTTTGTTTAATCCCTTGCAGTAGAACTCATCCATGAAGATTGTATTCTTTGCTCTTAGTTTCTGCTTGATTTCTATATGAGACTTCTTGTAAATTACTCCTGCTGTTGAAAAGATGAATACTCTTTTGCTGTTCAAGTGATGTGTACCATCGATTAGCTTGAGTATGGTAGGGTGATAAGTATCGCTGTATATGCCTGATCCAAAGCCAATCAAATCATATTCTGCGATTTTGTCTGCATCCAGCTGCCCCGGTTGCAATAAGTCTGCATCCAGTACTTTAGCAATGGTTTCTGCGATCTTTTTTGTGTTTCCCAAATGTATGGACTTGTATATAATGAGTGTTTTCATAATTACTTCTTCCTCTTATCTTTATTGACATATCACAAGTTGCGCATGCTTGTAGTTTGCCTTTCATATTAAAGACGATTGAAAAAAGGAAATATTGCATGTGGATTCATAATAATCATCGACTATGTACCAAATGCGAGGAAACTAAATCTATTCTGGATACTAGGTATCGGAACAAATTTATTAATACATAAAAGATATTATTACGCTAAAAACAATTATTAAATATCTTAAAAAATTAATGCTATTGATGTGATAAAAATTAAATCTTACACAAATAATCTTAAGCGTGGCTGATATCCGTATACTTTGCAACATCATCACTTGTTGTGAAGATGTCGGATATATTCAATTTATGTACATTATCTTTCCCCATGCTTTTTGCCAGAATTTCAAGCTCATGCGTTGTTGCGTTGTAGAAGTTTTGAAAACCCTTGATGCTGTCTTCGTGAGAAAATAAGCGTCGCAATTCTTCATCTTGTGTCGCAATTCCAACGGGGCACTTTCCAGTGTAGCATACCTTGGACTGCAAACAACCGATAGATATCATCGATGCAGTTGCAAGTGCAACAGCGTCTGCGCCCATGGCCAATGCTTTTGCAATATCTGCGCTATCTCTAAATCCACCTGTGATACAGAGTGTCACATCACTTTTTTTGTAATCCAAATAGCTTCTTGCACGATAGAGCGCATATATCGGTGGAACACAAACATTGTCTTTCAGGAAGGTTGGCGAAGAGCCTGTTGCGCCCCCTCTACAGTCAATAGTAATAAAATCTGCACCTGCGTACAACGACTTTTCAATATCCTCTTCAATGTGTCCTGCTGCAAACTTGATGCCTACGGGCTTTCCATCGGTGACCTCTTTGATCCATGTGACCATTTTCTTAAGGTCTTCAACATTTTCGACGCCATCCATTCGCGTGGGTGTAATTCCCTCTTCACCCTTTTTAATACCTCTTATCTTTGCGATTTCCGGAGATACTTTGTCCGCAGGAAGCGATCCACCGTAGCCCGGCTTTGCAGCCTGCCCCATCTTGATTTCTACTGCATCGGCTTGCTTGATGATTTCTGCATCATGTGAAAATGGTGCTGTACCTAATTCATAGATATATTTCCTCGCAGCGACGCGAGACTCTTTGAGCATTCCTCCTTCACCGGAGCACATCGCAGTACCTACTAGCGAGGAGCCTGCTGCAAGTGCTACCTTGGCTTCTTTTGACAGCGCGCCAAATGACATATGCGATACGTAAAAAGGGATGTCCAGCTCTAATGGTTTCTTTGCTGTTTTACCTATGATTGTTTTCGTGTTTACGGGTGTATCTACTTCAAGAGGCAATGTATCCACTTGTGCCGCTTTAAATAATATTTGCTCCCAACTTGGAAATGACTTATCTGTGCGCATGGATTTATATATGCTTTTACCCGTTGCAGCCAAGTGCTGTATCGTCTCGAGCTTGTTGTCGTATGCTTCTTCTTCTGTGCAATTGCAACTCGTCTTGCTTTTGACTTTACCATCGTCTGTAAATTTTTCATACCAATGCTGTCCGTTACAATAGGGCTTGTTTTTCGAATGACCGCATCTACAGAGTGCATAGTGTTCCTCTGAGGTGGGTGTATCTTCGCAATCTAATGCAATACCCCCTGTGACTCTATAAGGACCATCTTCTGTGAGTACTATTTGCTTTTCATCAGTGAAATTATCATAAAGCACGTCATCTATTGAATAGCTAAGTGCACCGGATGGGCATTTTCTTATGGTTTCAATAATTGCATCAACTGCTGCTGCATCTGCATCAATCCATAGCTCTTGTGTCATGCGAAAAACAATGGGCAGAGAGTCGGTGCAAAATCCTGCATGAGAGCATATTCCACGATCATCATGAATGGTGATGTTTTTTCCGATATAATTATCTACCTTGCGCGGGACTCTGTCTTCTTGCTTTTCATCACTCCACTCAATCTTCCCATGTGTTCCATCACAATAGGGCTTTGTTTTTGACTGCCCACAGCGACATAGTGCGATGACTTCTCTATCGGTTCTTACCTTTGTTCCCACCGATTCTGTGATAGCATCTATGTTCTCTGCAACATAAGGTCCGTTCTTTGATATATGGATTATCGTTTCTTTTGACATAAGAATCTCCCTTATCTGTAATATTCAATTGTATTGGTTGTAGTAGATAATATGCTTGATTACGTAATGTGCAGTGCTTAAAATAAATAATATACACTTCTTATCCGTATGATAATATAATGCAAAAGAAGTCTTCAATATACTTCAATTATACGACTATAGGTTTTGATAATCAATCGTGTAATGAAAATGAGTGATCGTGCAAATGGTTCACTAGTAATTAACTAATTATGCTTTTATAGGTAGCAATATAACGCCATCACAATCAGGATATTTTAAGCATCTATAAAATGGATTTCCACCATGAAGGCCTTCTATCGCCTTTTGAAGTATCATCTTTGCTCCGCAATTTGGACAAGTATTTTCATTCCTTGCAGCTGCTAGCTGTGCTTGTTTTTCTTTTATCTTCTTTGTTGTGAAGTATTCATCTAGATACTTCTTCGTATATTCCTTTTTTGCTTTGATACGAATTAGCAGCAATCCTGCAGTTTCAAATGTATTGTTTTTGAATTCATCCTTTTCTCTGACTTTTTTTGAATTATGAGAGATATCATCTAGTTCTATTGCAAATATAGGTTTGCATGTATCTTTTGAACAAATCAAAAAATCAACATGCTTTTGGCTGATTCTACTAAAATGCTTCATATAGTTCCCTTCTGTTCCGGGACCGATATAGAAGATGTCCTTAAGTGATACTTTGGTGAATATGATATGATCTTTTTTATAGTATTCAGAGAAACTTTTAAAGAATACTGTTTCTGATTTGGATAAGATAGATTCCTTAAGTTTGTAGGGGAGATTTTTGCTTGCTGTTGTCTTCCAGATATCTTTACCTAGCTTCTGTTTGGCCTTGATCCAAACTATATAAATCAGCAATACCCCGACTACTATTGAAAATGCATAGACTGTTCCCATAATTACCTCTTAAAACATAATGACTTATTATATCACATGTTTGTCTTAATTTGTATATCTTACTTTAAATTGTTTTATGCGGCTATTATATTACATTTTCATGATATACTGATTATCTAATTATTTTCCATATTCATGAGATAATTTCACCTGCCGAAACGTGTAGTATATGAAAGGAACTATTGCATATGACCGATCAAAAACGCAAAGAACACTTGAAGAAGTGGATTGATGACTATGGCAAACTCGTTTTGGCAACAGCACTTCGAATCGCAGACACTCCGCAGGATGCAGAAGATGTGTTCCAGAATACATTTACCAAAGCATACTGCAGAACACTCCCCTTTCGAAGTGAAGAGCACACCAAGGCATGGTTGATTCGCGTTGCAGTCAATGACTGTTTGTCCAAGCTACGATCAAGCTGGAAAACAAAGGTCGTGCTAGGTGACCTACCGGATGCGCTTTCATCGACGATATCTAATGATAGTGAAATCATCCCCCTGCTTCAAAATCTTCCATCAATTTACAAGGAAGCTGTATACCTACACTATTGGGCA
>JAGLOK010000200.1 GCA_023139005.1 Clostridiales bacterium
ACATTATCTGTTTCTTTAGAATAACATTAAATTTATTCTATTATTTGTTAGATATCAAATGTAATAGCATGAATTAACCGCTGATATCGTCAAAATAGATTTGCATATTTTTTAATCTAGCACAAATTCCACCTATCATATATTTATAACAATACCCATTATTTATATCGTTTAATCTACAAAAAATCTTTATTCTTGACATATTGATTCAATTTAATCTGTCGGTTCTCACAAATTAATAAGCTATCATATAAAAACATCCTTATTAAAATAGTAGTATTATTCATATTGTAGCATCAAAAAAACTACCTATATTTCAGGTAGCTTTCATGTTTATTTATTCTGTTTCTGTTATTATTTCATCTGTTTCAATTGCCTCTACATCATCTGGACTAACCACTTCTGCAGCTACAACTGTATCATTCTCACGGAGCTTCATAACCTTGACTCCCTGTGTGGATCTTCCCATCTTAGAAATCGAATCAATGCTCATTCGGATGATGGTACCATCAGATGATATTAGCATTACATCTTCTTCGTCTGTACAAGGCTTGAGGTCTACCAATTTCCCGGTTTTTTGGTTGATATTCATAGTAATGACACCAAAGCCACCTCTGTTTTGTTGGCGATACTCTACAAAATCCGTTCGTTTACCATAGCCTTGTTCTGATATTGCCAATAGTTTAATGCGTTCATCTACCAGTCCCATATCTACAGCGACATCTCCTTCACGGAGTTTGATACCACGAACACCTGTTACTACTCTGTGCATTGGACGTACGTCATTTTCGCTGAAACGAATCGCCATACCGTTTCGTGTTCCCATATAAATATCATACGAACCATCAGTAAGCACAGCAGAAATCAGTTTATCATCATCTACTAGGTTAATAGCACGAAGACCAACATTGCGTAAGTTTTGGTATTCTTCCAATGGAGTTTTCTTAATCACGCCTTTTCGAGTTGCAAGGACGAGGAACTTGCCCTCAATGTCCACGTCTTTTTCAAAGGGAATGACTGTTGTGATCTTCTCTCCACCATCTAGTTGCAATAAGTTTACTATCGCAGTTCCACGTGCTGTTCTGCTGGCTTCTGGTATTTGCCAACACTTTAATCGATGCACACGTCCCATATCTGTAAAGAAATACAACCAATCATGTGTCGATGTGACCAAGATTTTCTCTACAAAGTCTTCATCTCTTGCAGATAAGCCCTTGATGCCTACTCCACCTCTGTTCTGTTGGCGATATGTTGCAGATGTTAAGCGTTTGATATAACCAAAGTGTGTAATGGTGACAACCATTTCTTCTTCTTGAATCAAATCCTCCATATCTATATCGCTGTAGTCCACCCTCATTTCTGTTCTGCGATCATCGGCATATTTTTCTGATACACCGGTAAGTTCATCTTTGATTACCTGCATTAATTTCTCATCATCTTCAAGGATTGAACTGAGATATGCCATGGTCTCTTTGAGCTTTGTATATTCATCTAACAGACGCGTTTTTTCAAGTCCTGTAAGTCTTCTTAATCGCATATCTAAGATGGCTTGTGCTTGTACTTCAGAAAGTTCAAACTTTTCCATCAAGCCTGATTTTGCTTCAGCATCATTTTTACTTGCACGAATCAGTTTGATGACTTCGTCGATATAATCCAACGCCTTCAATAAACCTTCTACGATATGTGCACGTTTTTGAGCTCTGTCAAATTCAAACTTTGTGCGTCTTGTGACGACTTCACGTTGATGTGTGATATAGTATCCCAATACTTGTTTTAAACCAAGCACCTTGGGTTCATCATCAACTAAAGCAAGCATATTGATTCCAAATGTGTCTTGAAGTTGTGTATGCTTATATAGTTGATTGAGTATGATATTAGAATTTGCATCTCGTTTTAATTCAACCACAATGCGCATACCTGTTCTATCGGATTCATCGCGAAGGTCTGTAATTCCTTCGATGCGACGCTGATTGACAAGGTCTGCCATCTTTTCAATCAAGCGTGATTTATTGACTTGGTATGGAAGAGATGTAATGATAATTCGCGATTTGCCATTTGCCATTTCCTCAATTTCGGATTCTCCACGCATAATGACTTTGCCTCTGCCTGTTTCATAGGCTTCTATGATACCTCCTGAGCCCATAATAAGAGCACCAGTTGGAAAGTCTGGGCCTTTGATGTGCTGCATCAAGTCAATCACAGAAATATCAGGATCATCAATCATGGCAATCGTTGCATTCACGACTTCACCTAAGTTGTGCGGAGGAATATTAGTTGCCATACCTACTGCAATACCACTTGATCCATTGACCAGTAAGTTTGGGTATCGTGCAGGAAGTACAGAAGGTTGCATCTGGCTTTCATCGAAGTTGGGTACAAAGTTTACAGTATCTTTGTCAATATCCCTTAGCATTTCAAGTGCAATCTTTGACATCCTTGCTTCTGTATATCTCATAGCAGCTGCACCATCGCCATCAACAGACCCAAAGTTACCGTGTCCATCGACTAATAATGCGCGTGTTGAAAAGTCTTGTGCCATACGTACCATAGCATCATACACTGCAGTATCACCGTGTGGGTGGAATTTACCCAATACATCACCAACGATACGAACAGACTTCTTGTGTGGTTTGTCAGGTGTAATACCCAGTTCATGCATTGAATAGAGTATTCTTCTATGAACAGGCTTTAATCCATCGCGAACATCAGGTAATGCTCTAGATACAATGGTTGCCATTGCATAGGAGATGAACGATTTCTTCATTTCATCTTCGATGCTGATGGGCTTTATTGTTTGATTGTCAAAATTGAATTCCATATATTAATTCTCCTAAACGTCTAAGTTAACAACAAGTTTGGCGTTTTCTTCAATAAACTCACGTCGTGGTGCAACATGCTCACCCATGAGAACAGAAAATATTTCTTCTGCAGCAATGGCATCATCCAGTGAGACTTGCATCATAATCCGTGTATCGGGGTTCATTGTTGTTTCCCATAATTGATCTGCGTTCATTTCACCCAAGCCTTTATAGCGTTGTATACTGATTCCCTTTCTTCCGATTTCAGCGAGTAATATCTCCAACTCTTCATCGCTATAACAATAATGAACCTTACGATTCTTGGTTACCTTATATAGTGGCGGTTGTGCAATATAAACATGTCCTTGCTCCAATAGTGGACGCATGTATCTATAGAAGAATGTCATTAATAATATTCTGATATGTGAACCATCCACATCGGCATCTGTCATACATACAATTCTTTTATATCTTAACTTCTCAGTATCAAAGTCTGCTCCCATACCTGCACCAAAAGCTGTAATCATTGCACGTATCTCTGTATTTGCAAGGGCTTTGTCCTGACGAGATTTTTCAACATTTAGTATTTTCCCACGTAAAGGCAGTATCGCTTGAAAGCGTCTATCTCGTCCCATCTTGGCACTACCACCTGCACTATCTCCTTCGACGATAAATATCTCACACTTTTCAGGATCGCGCTCTGAGCAGTCTGCTAGTTTGCCGGGTAATGACATTGTTTCTAATACACTCTTTCTGCGCGTTAGTTCACGAGCCTTTTTTGCAGCCTCGCGTGCTCTTGCAGCTGCGAGGGATTTGTTCATTATTATTTTTGCATTACTCGGATTTTCTTCAAAGAAACTCGATAATCCTTTTGATACCAAAGAGTCCACCAATGAGCGCACATAGGAATTTCCTAGTTTGGCTTTAGTTTGTCCTTCAAATTGTGGTTCTGGTATCTTCACTGAGATGATAGCAGTCAACCCTTCGCGCACATCTTCACCGGATAAGTTTTGGTCACTTTCTTTGATGAAGTTATATCTTCTTGCATAATCATTGACTACCCGCGTTATCGCAGCTCTAAATCCTGCCAAATGCGTGCCGCCTGCATGATTTGCAATGTTGTTGGTATATGCAAACACAGACTCGCTGTAGCTTGTTGTGTATTGCATCGCAACTTCAAGCGATGACCCGTCCTTTTCACCTGTAATGTAAATTGGTTCGGGATATAGGGGTTCTTTTGTATAATTTAAGTACTTCACAAAGTGTGAAACGCCGCCTTCATAGAAGAAGACATCCGACTTTTCATGACCTTCACGTTCATCTACGAGGTTTATTGTGACGCCACTGTTTAGAAATGCCATCTCACGCAACCGATGCATCAAAGTATCATAAACAAATTCTGTAGTTTCAAAGATCTCACCATTGGGGAAAAATTCTATATTTGTTCCTGTAAAGTCACAGTCACCAATAACCTTCAACGGCTCTTTGGGAACACCGATATCATAGTGTTGGAAATGTATTTTATCATTTTGCCATACAGTCACTTCAAGGTATTCTGCAAGCGCATTTACAACGGACATACCCACGCCATGAAGTCCACCGGAGACTTTA
>JAGLOK010000201.1 GCA_023139005.1 Clostridiales bacterium
CCACACTAACTGGACAGGTGAGGGCGGAGATACAGCCGCTAGTGAATACAGTATTTAGTAGGAGTTAAGTATATGGTTCATCAATCAATCATAGCATCCGTTGGAAGACATCTAAGCCAAGAAGAGATTTATGATGGCTTGGGTGCTGTACTTGAAAATAATAATGATATCAGGAAGGTGCTATTGATACCACCGGACAATACGCGTTCACAATCAGGTGCAGATTTGATCACAGCGTGGTATTACAAGACCTTATCTAAAAAAGGTATCAATGTGAAGGTGCTACCATCCTTAGGTACGCATATGGCAATGACAGAACAAGAACTTCATGATTTCTTCGGCAAAGAGATTCCGTTGGACGCATACATCGTTCATGATTACATCAACGATGTGGTGAAGATTGGCACAATCCCAGTAGAGTTTGTCAAAGAAGTATCAGAAGGTTTGGTTGATGAGAAGATTGATGTACAGATCAATAAGGTGTTGCTGGATAAAAGCTTTGATTTGATCTTATCCATTGGACAAGTAGTACCACATGAGGTCGTAGGCATGGCCAACTACTCCAAGAATATATTCGTAGGTTGTGGTGGAGAGCATATGATTAATTCGACACATTTGCTTGGGGCTGTATATGGAATGGAAAAGGTAATGGGACAAGACCATTCACCAGTCAGGAAAGTGTTTGATTATGCAGAAGAACACTTTATTCAGGACATGCCTATTGTGTATGTTCTTACAGTATGCACTGCAAAGATGGATGATGTATATATTCATGGATTGTTTGTTGGGAGAGACCGAAAGCTTTTTGAAGACGCTGTACAGTTAAGTCAACAGTTGAACATGACTTACGTAGAAAAAGCACCCAAGAAGATGGTTGTTTACCTAGATGAACATGAGTTCAAGACAACGTGGGTGGGCAACAAAGCAATATATCGTACTCGGATGGCCATTGCAGATGGGGGAGAGCTTATTATCATCACACCTGGTATCAGAAAATGTGGTGAAAGCGATGAACCTGATCGACTCATTAGAAAGTACGGGTACAAAGGTCGTATGCACATACTTGATGAATTGAAGAAATCAAGAGAACTACAAGATAATCAATCGATTGCAGCACATCTGATACATGGATCCAGCGATGGGAGATTTAAGATCACATATGCACCAAAACAAATGAGCAAAGAGGAAATACTTGAAATTGGTTTTGATTATATTGACTATGAGGATGCACTTGAGAAATACCCTATCCACCAACTAGAGGATGGGTGGAATAACGTAGATGGTGAAGAAATATTTTATATTAGCAATCCTGCAATTGGTTTGTGGGTAGAGAAAAAAAGACTGACAAACTAAAGGAGAATATAATGATTCAAACAGATAAACTTGATGGTAAAGTTGTAGTAATCACAGGTGGTGCAGGAGTACTGGGAAAAGCCTTTTGCAAAGGTTTAGGCGCACAAGGTGCGAAAATTGCGATACTGGATTTAAATATAGATGCTGCCAATGATGTTGCAAAAGAACTTGCAGACTTAGGATATACAGCTTCAGGATTTGAATGTAATGTCCTCAAAAAAGACAGTATTCAAAGTGCAAGAGATGCAGTGATTAAAAAGTATGGTACATGTGATATCTTAATCAATGGTGCAGGAGGAAATCACTCCAAGGGTACCACATCAAAGGATTACTATGAATCAGGTGATGAAGAAACGAAAGAGGGAATCAAGTCATTTTTTGACCTAGATGCATCCGGTGTTGAGTTTGTCTTCAATCTAAACTTTCTTGGCACGCTATTGCCAACACAAGTATTTGCAAAAGACATGCTGGACAAAGATGATGTTTGTATTATTAACATCTCCTCTATGAACGCATTTACACCTCTAACACGTATTCCCGCATATTCCGGTGCAAAAGCAGCTATATCAAACTTCACCCAATGGTTGGCAGTGCATTTCAGCAAAACCAACATTCGTGTCAATGCGATTGCCCCGGGATTTTTTGAAACAGCACAGAACAAGAAGTTGTTGCGTAATGATGACAACACCTATACAGAGAGAGCCAATAAGATTATCAACAGTACACCCATGTCTCGATTTGGAAACCCGGAAGAGCTCATTGGTACGTTACTATTTTTGACAGATGCTCAGGCCAGTGGATTTGTGACAGGAATCGTTATACCAGTAGATGGTGGATTTAGTGCATATAGTGGTGTTTAAGAGGGAAATATTAGAAATATATAATAACAAAAATCTGCAATATACCAACGATTTGTTTGTTTAAATTGTTGGTAATTGTTTTGTTAGTAATGCGAACGACTATTCAGTAGCTATTACATTAAGATTGTGGTAACATTATTAACGATTTCGCAAATTTTTAGATAGAAGAGGGAGAATGAAATGTTTTATATTATATTTACATCAGTTTCAATTGCATTACTAGTAGCTTTATATAATTATTTTAAAGTCAAGAATCGTGATAGCGGAACATCGGAGATGAAACAGATTGCAAAGGCAATCCAAGAAGGTGCAAACACTTTTATTTTACATGAGTATAGAGTAATACTTATTGTTAGCATTGTGGTTACTACTATCCTTGCAACAGTTGTAGCATGGTATGTTGCAGTAGCATTTATACTTGGTGCACTAATGAGCGCAACGGCAGGGTTTATTGGAATGAGAATCGCAACAATATCAAATGTTCGCGTTGCAAATGAAGCAAGACTAACAAAAAACCTAGGCAAAACGCTAAAAGTAGCATTTCAAGGTGGAAGTGTTATGGGCTTGGGGGTAGGTGCTTTTGCAATATTAGGACTTGGAATAATATTTCTAGTCTTTGGAAAATTTATGGGACAGACTGATCCTGCAAATTTAGTAGTTGTACCTAACTGGCTTAGTGTTAACTTCATCCCTTTTGCAATGACAGTATCAGGATATGCACTGGGTTGTTCTCTAATTGCTATGTTTAACCGTGTAGGTGGTGGTATCTATACCAAAGCGGCTGATATGGGTGCAGACCTTGTTGGTAAAACAGAAGCAGGCATACCTGAAGATGATCCTAGGAATCCAGCTACTATTGCAGATAATGTTGGCGATAATGTTGGTGATGTTGCAGGGTTGGGCTCTGACTTACTGGAGAGCTTTGTTGGTGCAATAATCGCATCCATCGCACTTGCATGTTATAGCTTTTTCTTAGAGCCTGATCTGATTTCAGGTGTTATGGTAACAAAACTCATCAATTTCCCATTGATATTTGTATCAATCGGTCTTATATCATGTGTAATTGGAATACTTACACTGATACTTAAAAAAGTATCCGACAAACCACATAAAGAACTTAATGTAGCAACGTGGACTTCAGCGATTATTACAATCATCGCAACAGGTGTGTTTACATTCATGTACTTCAGAGGATTTGACAAATTAGAATTAAACAACGCAGGATTTATGGTCGGTGCATTGTCACCATGGATAGCCGCTGTACTTGGAATCGTATCCGGCATTGCAATTGGTGCAGTCGCAGAATACTATACCAGTTATGATTTTATGCCTACGCGTAAGATTGCAAAGTCTTCCATAGAAGGAACAGCACTTACAATCACAGAAGGTTTGGGCGTTGGAATGAAATCGACAATGATTCCTGTAATAATCCTTGCTTTTGCAACGATTATTTCATATCGTATTGCAGGAATTTACGGAGTAACAATGGCGGCTATTGGAATGCTTTCATTCGTAGCTGCTACAGTATCTGTAGATACATATGGACCTATTGCAGATAATGCAGGTGGAATTAGTGAAATGGCGAAGCTCGATCCTGAGGTCCGCAAGATAACAGACAAACTTGATTCCGTAGGAAATACAACAGCAGCAGTAGGTAAAGGTTTTGCGATCGGTTCTGCAGCGCTAGCTGCACTGTCGTTGCTAGCATCATACCTGCATTCACAGGTATCATCAGGCGGAGAACATATTGAACTCATATTAAACGTATTAGATCCTTTGACTCTTGCTGGGGTTCTCATTGGAGGCGCATTACCGTACTTCTTTTCCGGTATGCTAATTGATGCAGTTTCAAAAGCTGCACGTAAAATGGTGCAGGAAGTAAGAAGACAATTTTATAAGTACCCAGGAATCTTGACGGGTGAAGTATTACCTGACTATAAAACCTGTATTGAAATATCATCAGCCGGTGCATTGAAAGAAATGAAGTACCCAGCGTTAATCGCAATATTATCACCACTCATCGGTGGATTTATATTCGGTGCAACATTTGTTGGTGGATTATTGATCGGAACAACGCTATCGGGTATCATGCTTGCTCTATTTACAGCAAACGCTGGGGGTGCGTGGGATAATGCGAAGAAACTCATTGAATCAGATGAACTTGAAGGGCATGGTAAGGGAACAGACACGCATGCAGCAGCAGTTGTTGGTGATACAGTAGGTGATCC
>JAGLOK010000202.1 GCA_023139005.1 Clostridiales bacterium
GAGCAATATTATTTGCATGTTGATCCTGTTGTGAATGTACTCATGACCACAAAATTCCCGGTTGTTAATGGTTATCATGGAACTAACGGTGCAGTGGACATGCCGGTGATGTGGACAAAGATGTGGGGCTATGGACGTGTATTCTACTCCTCACTTGGACATCATGTAGATGTTTTTGATCAATATGAAGTACAAGAAACAATGCTACGCGGTATGTTATGGGCAGCAGAAGGCAAGACCATTGTCAAAGAGCGCAAACTGGACTATACAAAATTACGGTAAAAGGTAAAAAATGATTTTTGAAAGAAGGTATTGATATGAAAAAAGTAATTATTGGTGTTGTTGGCTGTGGTGATATCTCTAAAATATATCTAGAGAACTTAATGAATGTATTCAGTATCACCGAAGTCAAGGGATGCTGTGACTTGATACAAGAAAGAGTCGCCGAAAAGCAAGGAAAATATGGATTTGAAGTTGCATACAAAAGCTTGGATGAAATGCTCCAAGATGACGACATTGAAATTGTTGTTGTGCTCACACAACCCTTGTATCATAACTCTATTTGCCTTCAAGTATTGGAAGCCGGTAAGCATGTCTATGTCGAAAAACCTTTGTCTCCAAATCGCAAAGAAGGTATGATAATTAAAAAACTCGCAGAAAGCAAAGGATTGCTGGTCTGCGGTGCACCGGACACTTTCCTCGGAGCCAGCATACAAACATGCAGATCGATGATTGAAGATGGTTGGATTGGTAACCCTATCGGTGTTGCTGCAAACATGAAATCCCATGGCACAGAAGCACATCATCCTGATCCTGAGTTCTATTATCAAGTCGGAGGTGGCCCAATGTTTGATATGGGTCCATATTATCTGACTACAATGATTAACCTTTTGGGTCCTGTCGCATCGGTTGCAGGAAGTACTGCAATATCATTTTCTGAACGTACTATCACCAATCACAAGAGAAATAAATTCGGCAAGAAAATTAAGGTAGAAGTTCCTACACATATCGCCGGTATTATGAATTTTGAAAGCGGTGCAGTTGGAACAATTGTAACATCTTTTGATATATGGAGGCATAATACGCCTTTCATCGAAATATATGGTACCGAAGGTTCTCTTTCCATACCTGATCCCAATTATTTTAGTGGTCCTCAAAAGCTACAAGTGCAACGACTAATAGAAGGTTGGTATGATGTACCATTGATGTACGAGTACGCCGAAAATAGCCGTGGACTAGGTATCGCAGACATGGCAGTAGCGATAAGAACAGGCAGGAAACCGCGTGCAAACATTGACCTGCTGTATCATGTAGTGGACATAATGGAAGGCTTCCATGATGCTGCAGCTCAAGGTAAGGTACTGCCTATAATGAGCACATGCGAAAAACCTGCACAGATGGAAAAGATACTTTTGCCCGGCGAAGTAAAATAGCATCAGTTAGATTGAAGGCCTGCATTCAAGCAAGCCTTTTTTTATGGTATAATATTGAAAAAGGAGACAGTATGAAATATAAAGCAATCATTTTTGATGTTGGTGACACCTTGATTCATTTCGTTCCCAGCTGGGATGAGATGTATCGAAATAGACTCAAACAAGTGGGTGTCAATATAAATAGAATACCACCACTTTGCATACAAAAGCAATTGCACATCACTATCGGTATACAGGTGCAAAAAGAAACCAATGGTGCACCATTCATGAAAGAAAAAGAGTACAATAGACTAATGGATGAATCAGCTCTATCCTGTGCCGCCAAGCTAATGGAGGATGAGAATATATTACTCGATAGACTACAGGAAATCCCCCTGCAAAATCAGGAGAAAATAGTCATCGATGGGGTAAATATTCTCCTTGATACACTCTGTAAACGTTATAGACTGGCTATTGTCTCCAATTTCGATACAACGCTACTGGACTTTTTGAAGGATAGCGGCTTAGCACAATACTTTGAAACTATCATCGTATCCGACATCGTCGGCGTATCCAAGCCTGATCAGAAGATTATGCAATTGGCACTTGATGACCTAAAACTATCCGCATCTGAATGCTTATACGTGGGTGATCATGCACTGGATGTGTTGTGCGCCAAAGAGGCAGGCTTGGATATTGCATGGATAACAGACAGAGATAGTATTCTACCGGACACCATTCCCTATAAAGAGGATTATCGCATATCAAGTGTGTTGGATCTACTTACACAATCAATTATTTAAAGAAGAATCCGGCCAACTGATATCATAATTACCCTGCATATCATATCGCTTCACTGTGTCTTTACCTAGGAAATTGCGCTGTGCTTGTATCAAATTAGTAGGCAGAGTACCAGAAGACAAACTATCATAATAGCTTAGTGCACTCATAATCGACGGTATGGGGACTGCATATCGTGCAGCTATGGATACAGTATCTCTCCATCCTGTTTGTGTTTCCTTGAGCATCTTTGCAACGTTATCATCATGCATTACATTTTCAAGATAATCACTTGAGTAGGCTTCTTTTGCTTTGTCTAAAATATATGACTTTATCGTTGATGCACCACACCAAACGCTGACTATCTCATGAACACCGCAATGAAAATCTTCATGCTTTATGGCCTCTTGAATCAATTGAAATCCTTGTGCATATGCAACAATCATAGAAGCTTTCATCGCATCTCTAACACTATCAACAAGCTGATATTTCTCTCCTTCATATTTTAATATCGGTTTAGATAGTACCTTCTTTGATAACCTTCTTTCTTCTCGTCCATTTGAAATGTATCTGAAGAAAACTGCTGTAGCTGTTTGCACCATCGGCGTCTTGAATTCAAGTGCTTCGTGCACGGCTGCTTTACCTGTCCCTTTTTGCTTTGCCGCATCAATGATTAAGTCGATTATGGGTTTGCCTGTCTCTGCATCAGTCTTATCTAATATTTGTGCTGTGATGTCCAATAGATATGAGTGATTTGCATTGTTGATGAACTTGAACGATGCTGCTATCTCGTCACATGGCATATTAATCAACGTGCGTAATATAAAATAACTTTCTGCTATAATTTGCAGAATAGAGTATTCAATCGCATCGTGAATCATTTTTGTAAAATGTCCTAATCCACTTTGTCCGACATGCAAACTACAACTATATCCCTGATGTTCTTTAGACAATTGTCTGAATATCCTTGAACAAGAACCAAACGCATCCGCTTCCCCACCAACTGTCAAACCAGCTCCGTTTTGAATGCTTTGTTTTCCACCTGTAATACCCATGTCTAGATATCTAATACCCTGTTTTTTTAACCTTTCAGCCCTGCTTTTAGAATCAAGATAATAACTGTCAGTGCCATCAACAATCACATCTCCTCTATCCAGAAAGGGCAAGATAGACTTTATTGTCTCTTCGACCAAGTTTGGTGACGTCATAATAAATAGCTTTCTGGGCTTTGCAATAGATGTAATGAATAACTTTATATCTGAGTAAAGTTTAACATAAGTCTTTAATTGGTTTGCAAACTCAATAGCGCTTTCTGTATGTGTATCATAGATAGCAACTGTATATTTAAGCATTCGAAAATTACGAGTAAGCGCTTTACCCATTATTCCCATTCCAATGATTGCTATATCGTTCAGTTTCATATATGCCTCTGATTTTGACTAGATAATAATTATACAACAATATTCAAAAATCGACGAATATTTCGTCGATTTTAATAATTAATTCCTTAAATGTACTTAGTCGTTTTCTTCAACAAACTTAACTTCTCCGGGCTTTACATATCCCAATAATTCTCTTGCTTTTTGTACGATGAAGTCATCAGTTTTTGTAAATTCAACTTCTTGCTCTAATTGTTCATTTTCCTGCTGTGCTTCTTCATATTCTTGTTCTGCAATGATGCGCTGCGCTTTGAGATTATTATATGTCCTTAAGTTTTGTGAAAAAACAAACCCTGCATAACAAAGCAATGGTACGACAACACCAAGAATAAGCACAATTCTTCTGCGCTTGTATTTTTTATTCGTAGAAACCACCCAAAGGCTCCTTTCCATATGCTTAGATAACTAAGCTTCCCCCGATACATATTTTATCATATCGACATAATTTATGCAAAATCATACCCTTTTCCACTCCAAAGATACGATGCTACTTGATTTATGAAGTTCCTCAAAACTAAAACGAATAGAACTTTCCTTCATTTTTGTTCCCTTTGTTAGCCACATGAACTCATCTTGTGTGTCAATCGGAAAATTGCATGCAGTATTCCTATACTGCATTGCAATGCTCAAATGCGGATCCAATGCATCTATTACCTTCTTCGCATCATATGCATCAATAGTGTATGTACCACCTATTGGTACAAACAAAACATCAACATTACCTATCTTACGCCATGTTTTTTCATCGATAACATGGCCCAAGTCTCCCAAATGACAGAAAGCAATTCCGTCTATTTCAAATTTGAATATCGTATTTGGACCTCTAATCGCACCCTCTTTTTTGTCATGAAAAGATTCAATTCCAAGAAAGGTTGCACTAGATAAATCATGTTTACCTAATCCACTGACAACTTCGCATCCAATAATCCAAGATGTTTCATCGTGATCTGCATGATGATGGCTGACAGTTGCAAAATCTGCTCCCCTTGATCTCATTGGATAGCCGACAGAATCGTTATATGGATCTGTAATAACAGTGATGTGTTCTCCTTCTATTTCAAAACATGAGTGACCTAGCCATGTAATAATCATTTATGTCCCCTTGCTGTGCGCTATTGTTGTCAAAGCATTTTTATATCCAACAATTAGTTCTTTGGGTATTTGTGCTTTGATTTGCAATTCATTGTACAATCTCTTGCATCTTATTATTGTATTTGCTTGTATGCTTTCTGATTTTGTATGGAGAAAATAGAGAATATTTCTTGCAAGAACAAACATTTCCTCTGTCCAAGTTCCTCCTGTCAAATTAAAGTCTATCTGCTTATCCAACCTTCGTATCTGACTATAAATCCCTACATCTGTTGTGTTGTACTCATATGCTTTAATGCTTCTTGTACTCTGCTTGATCCATGTATTTGATAGATGAAATGAAATCCTATTTTTTTCATACTCATAACCAGATATGAAATCCGGTAAATTATTAAGGTTTATGTTATCTAGTTTGTTTCCTTTGAAAATTGCTATTAAACATTCACCATTATATTGAATGGTGAATTTATATTTCGTATGATTGTCTGCAAAGTAAAGATTCAATTGCCGTTTTATTGTTTCAATTTTATCATTATTCATTTTAATTTCTTGGTTCAGTATATGAGACCTTTAATTGATTCAAGCTTGCATAGGTTCCTTCTACATCAAGTTGATATGTTAAATTAAGCTCTCCATGGTTTTGATCCATATCACACTTCACCTGTAATGGAAATATACCCATCTCAACTGCACCAAAAGGCGTTTGGTAATGGTTTAAGCATTTTTCGCCTTTACGCATAATCATATGCGTTGTTGTGCTCCCAGAACGCATTAATGATACTGTATCACCATCAACTTCGATTGATGTTACAGAGCCTTCAAGTCCAAGCACCTTGCTCTCATCATATTCAAGACGCTTCTTGCCATTTTCTTCAGAATAACGACCTTCGGTTACAAACTCTGTTCGATTGATTTCGTCACCGATGGTTTGCTCTCCTACTATATTTATAATAATTCTTTTATCCATTATATTTTCCTTAAAAAAGTAAACTCCTATTTATTCTTATATTATACAAGAAAAACTGATAAATGGAACCTTATGTTAAAAAATATATATGTCTTTTTTTGATTATTCTAGAAGAAACAAGACAGTGAAAATCAAAGAGCTTATTAAATCAGAGCATTTCACTAAGAATTATATGATTAAAATAGGTTTATCAACTGTTTTTATAGAATAGATGGTACTCTTTCCCTTGTAATTTTGTACTGTAGTTTTCACTAAATCTTCATTTTCAAAAATTCCAAATACACACGATCCACTTCCTGTCATAATTGCATTCATAGCACCACTTTTTTGTAAGTATAGAATCGCTTCATTAACTTCAGGGCACAGATCGCTTGCAGATTGTTGCAAATCATTATACATACTACTAGATATAGCAGTTAAATCACCTTGTTTCAAATAATTAATGAGTTTGTCGCAATCTCCTTTATATGATGTATTAATTTCATCATATTTTCTATATACAACGGGTGTACTTAGTGATACATTTGGTTTTACTAGAGTAATATTCATATGTTCTTTTTGGTTTATTGGGGTAACTTTCTCTCCAATGCCTTGAATCCTCGCTGCACTATTCCCTAGGAAAAAAGGGACATCTGCACCAATTTCCAGTGCAATACGTTCTAGTACTTCTTGTTCTATAGAAATATCATATAGCTTCATTATTCCCAATAGTGTTGCAGCTGCATCTGCACTACCGCCACCCAAGCCTGCCATTGCAGGAATATGCTTTTCAATAAATATTTCAACCCCCTCAATAGCTTTGTAGTGTTGCATCATTATCTGCGCTGCTTTGTATGCGGTATTAGAAGGATGCGCCAAATCATGATCGCTACATCGTATTGCGATACCCTCTTTACCTTTCTTGATAGTAACCACATCACAAAGATCGATAGGTGCAAACACACTGTCGATTAGATGATATCCATCTTCTCTTTGTCCGGTAATATATAGTGAAAGATTGATTTTTGCATTTGCTTGTAAACGAATTTTTTTATTATGTTTATCCATGTGCTTATTATATATGCACTACACTGTATGCGCAATTACTGTCTTTTCATTTTGGACAAATATGCTTATATACGCTTGCATAGCATATTGCATTTATAGTAACATGAGTAAAGGTGATTTATTATGGATAAAATTTGTATTGTTGGTTCTCTTAATATCGATCTCACAGCAAAGGTTGATGAATTTGCACTACCTGGTCAAACCGTTCATGGAAAATCTTTGGATTATATTTGTGGTGGAAAAGGTGGAAATCAAGCAATAGCCGCTTCAAAAATGGGAATTGCTACTTACATGTTTGGTATGATGGGTAATGATATTTATGCATCTATGTATGAAAGAAACTTTGAAAGAGCCGGTACGCATTACAGCTATGTAGAAACATGTTATGATGCATCAACAGGCACGGCCCTCATAGAAGTGGATAAAACAGGCGAGAATAGAATCACCATCATCGATGGGGCCAATGGATGTGTGACACCGGAATATATCATGCATAACTCTATTGAAATTACGAAATGCAAATATTTATTGCTTCAACTTGAAATCCCTATGGAAAGTGTCGTTTGTGCTGCAAAAATCATGAAAGAAGCAGGTGGTATTGTAATTCTTGATCCTGCTCCTGCAAAACCACTTCCCTTGGAATTGCTAAAAAATGTTGATTACATTACACCCAATGAAAGCGAAATTGATTTTATCGCAAAGGGTGCTGATATCAAATCATCGTGCGAGTCGTTGCTAGCGCTTGGTGCAGGTGCTGTAATATGTACTATGGGTAATAAGGGCCTATATTATGTTGATGCTCAGAAGACGATTACATGTCCTGCATATGATGTTGAACTGGTTGATACTATTGGTGCAGGTGATTGTTTCAACGCTGGACTTGCTTCTGCACTTTGCAGAGGATATTCTGTTGAAGAGGCATTGAAGTATGCAAACGCCGCCGGAGCCCTCGCAGTTCAAGGTGCAGGTGCACAAAATGACGAAGTTAGTCATCATGCAATCATGAATTTCTTAACTTCTCATCCTAATTAATCAATGGGCAATAGAAATGAAAGAAACGGGACAGATAATAAAAAACAGACAGAGTGACTATGTTGGTTGTAAATATTGTTCCATATTAAAGGATAAGTATATTATATAGTTTTCTGCTGATCTTTTGCATATCTTGTTTCCATTTGATACTTCAACAGAAAAGCAGTAATATAAGTCCGACTTTTGCTATTTCTATGCATTTACCATCTATCAAATAATGAGGTGAACATATGTTTAACCGTTATAAAAGTAACCCAGTCATTTCAAAAACTCCAAACACTTTTCACAGCATGCATGTTGCAAATCCTGATGTTCTAGAGTACAGGGATAAGATTCTAATGTACTTTCGTGGTCAAGGAGAAGAATGTCATGATCAAATTGGAGTTGCTTATTGTAAGGCGGATGAATTTGATGGTGTGAACTGGGATTTTTATGACCGTAATCCAATAATAAAAGTCAGTGAAAATAAAGATGATTATGATACAAATCATATTCTTGATCCAGCTACTGTGGTTATTAAAGATAAAGTTTACTTATACTATTCTGGGCATTCATATGACAAACCCTCTATCATCGGACTTGCAATTTCCAATGATGGATATAATTTTATGAAACATAAAACTCCTATTATAGATAATGCCTTTGCACCTGAAGTTGTTATAAGAGATGGTATGGTATATCTGTTTTATCAGAAAAAATCATCACCAACTCAAGATGGGTACTATGAATTTTATGTATGCAAAAGTCAAGACGGAATACACTTTGATGAATCTACTGAAGAATTAATATTCTCTCCAACAAAAAAGACAGGTGCTTTTGACGAGTTCAGTGTTTCCACTGCTCGAATATGGTATGAAACTAATCAATACTATATGGTTTATGGTGGATGCAACCAATATTCTGATTATCCTTTGGGCTTCGGTCTTGCAACTTCTGATGATCTGATTCACTGGAGACGATATGAAAATAATCCTATTTTATTAAGAGGTGAAATTGGTACATGGGATGAAGGTGCATTGTGGTTCGGAACTGTTTTTAAACACAATGATACATATTATCTGTACTATGAAGGCACCGGAGCTGGTCTAGGAACAGAATCAAAGGAAGCAAGAGATACATCCGAGATAGTAAGAAACCAAGACTATGGTGGATATGCAAGATTCAATTTTTCGCAGATAGGCCTTGCAATCTATAAAGGAAAATTGCCCAATATAAAAAAGCTGTGATTTCTTACAGCTTTTCTTGATATGTTGTTATATAAATACTCTCGGTAGCCTTTCAAACACTGGCAATCCATCCTTATGTCTCAGAGCAACCTCCCCTTCCATCAATGGTGTAGTATATTTGATAATATCATCTGTCAAATCTTTACCTTCGATAATCCACTCTTGTGGCACAGTCTTTTCTGCATTTGCAACGCTAGATAGCGGTACAAGTCTATAGTTTATGACATATGGTTCATCCTGCAGACGTTCATAGCCAATCATGTAACCACTCTTGCCTGCTGCTGCCTCTTTTAGAGCTAAATATCCTGCATTGTATGTTTCATTTAAATCTGTTTCAGAAACTACATGTGCTGCTGCACGCTGAATGATATTGGGATTAATGACCTTGCAACGTGGTGTGATATGTTCTGCGATTTTCTGCTGTAAGAAAATTGAGACACCCCCTAGTTGTGCATGTCCGAAATTGTCATTAACTGAGGTTCCTGAAAGCAGGAACTCTCCGCTCTTGTCTTTGATGCCTTCTGATACAACGATGAATACCATTCCTTTTTCCTCAAATAGCTTCTTTGTATCTGCAATGAAATCATCTAAGTCAAATACTGATTCAGGTAAATATATCCTGTCTGCAATTCTTTCACCATTATATTTTGCACATGCACAAGATGCTGCAAGCCACCCTGCGTGGCGTCCCATGGTCTCCATCAATATAATAGTCGGTGTTGAATACGTATAACAATCATATGCTGAAACTGCAAGTGTGGTATTTAAGTACTTTGCAGCACTTCCAAAGCCAGGGCAATGGTCGGTGCCTACCAAGTCATTATCAACAGTCTTAGGTATTCCCATGACCTTGATATCAAG
>JAGLOK010000203.1 GCA_023139005.1 Clostridiales bacterium
AGGACTGATGGCGATGAGCTATGGCTATGTATATGTTGCATCCGTATCAATGGGCGCAAATCCTGCCCAGCTTATGAAAGCAATGACAGAGGCTGAAAGCTATCCCGGTCCATCACTTATAATTGCATACTCACCATGCATAAATCACGGAATCGACATGGGTAAGACGCAAGCTGAAATGAAGAAAGCCGTAGATACTGGGTATTGGCCATTGTATCGCTTTAATCCAACACTGGGTGAAGCCGGCGAGAACCCATTTGTACTTGACAGTAAAGATCCTACATTACCATATGCTGACTTCCTCAAAGGCGAACGTCGCTATACAACACTGACATCTCAATTCCCTGAAGCTGCAGAAAAGCTCTTCAAGGATGCAGAGAATGAAGCAATGAGTAGACTTGCAACATACAAGAAGCTTGCTGAGGAAAGAATACTTTAATTAGTTTAACCAAGTTATATTGAGAGAGGCTTGTGCCTCTCTTTTTTATATCTTCAATCCCTATTTTTTCAGATAACTCTTAAATAGTACTCGTACTCCAATCATATTACCAAGGACTCCAACAGAAACAACTGAAACTGCCCATATATAAATAGGTAGGATAATCTGATGAGATTCATTGATTTCAACTAAATATTCACTAAGAATCAAAATGAGTATACTATATTGAATTATTGCGATAATCAGATATTGTATTATCACTACAATCATTTTTGATATTGCATAATCATCTATCTTGTATGGTGTAGATAGGTATAGATTTTTCGTGTCCTTCATTAGATCAGATTGAGTATTCGACACATTTATTATAAGAATAGTAAACGGAGGTACAAACATGAATGCAAGAAAAGATAAGCCAAGGTCTAACCTTGAAATATCAATATTGAACATTAAATCTAGAGCATAATATAGTAACATTGCTAGTATAACAATCGCCATCCACTTCAAGCTTCTCTGTATTTCAAATTTGACTAATTTCTTCATTTGTCATCACCTCTTTGTACTTATTCAATATTGATGTGCTATCTTCATCTCGTATTGCATCACATGATCCCCTAAATATAAGCTTCCCTTCTTTTAAGAAACAAACATTATCCAACAACAATTCTATTTCCGAAATTAGGTGTGATGTTATGATAATGCAATTTTCTTCTTTGGTCGTCATTCGAATCATTTCAATTATTTTTTCACGTGCGAGTACGTCGATATTACTCAGCGGTTCATCTAGAAGATAGATAGACGCTTTCCTTGATAGGACTAAACAGACTCTAAACTGCTGCAATACACCTTTTGGAAGAGCTCTAATTAACGTCTTATCATTCAATCCCAAACTCATAGACAGTTTCTTGAAATCATCAATATCAAAATCACTAAAAAAGTCAACATAGAATTTTACGACTTTTCCTATACTCATCCAATCATAGAGATGATTGTTTTCCGGTAAAAAAGAAATGAATTCCTTAGACTTATCTGTTATCTGCTTGTCAAAGAGCTTGATATCCCCTACATACCCTTTGAGTGTTCTAGAAATAATGCGCATAAAAGTCGTCTTTCCACTGCCATTGGGTCCGAGAATACCTGTAATAACTCCTTTTTGAAATGACAGTGACACGTTATCCAATGCCAATTCCCTCGAGTATTTTTTTGTTAGATTTGTAACTTCCAGCATACTATTCACCTCTTTCCAGATATCTTTTTACTATTTCAAATATTTTTGTATTGTCGTATCCAAGCTTTCTCATTCCTTCAATAAATACTTCTGTTTCTTTTCCTACGACTGAAGTTCTTAAATCATCCAGTATCATACTATCCGATGTGATATAGCTCCCTTGACCCCTCAATGTGATAATCAATTCATTTCTTTCAAGTTCTCTATATGCGCGCTGGACTGTATTTGGATTGACTTTCAATTGATCTGCAAGCTCACGTACTGATTGAAGCTTATCTCCCGGTTTCAATACAGATGATAATATCTGTGTCTTTAGATATTGTATGATTTGAATATATATTGCTTGATTATTATTAAAAGATATGGTGATACTACGCACCTCCTGCTTGAACAACTGTATTATCCTATTAATACAATAATACATCAATGCTATATAATATGCAAGTTTTTATATTTCTCTAAGAAACTTCTATAGAAATGAAGTGGTTTCCTCTTCTAACACTAATTAAGATATGCTATTAATACTCACATAAAAACGACCATTGCTGTCGAAACAATGGTCTATCATAAAATTACTATAAGAAAGATGTGATTTTATATGGTGAAAACTTATTTGTATACAGAAACCAATTGAATATTTTTCTGCCAGTTTTTCACCAGTTTTTTTCGTTTATTTATAAACATACTATTATCTGCTTTTTCAATTAGTTCATTAACATTCGTATTGTATTTATCATTGATATAGTAGCCACTACTTACGGAAAGTGAATATTTTTTATCACTGATAATATTATATTCTTTGAATGCGCGATCAATACGATTCAAGAAACTCTTAACCATATATCTGTCGCAAGTGTCTATAACAATCATGAACTCATCACCAGCATAGCGTGCAAAGAAATCTTTTTGCCTGATTTGTGATTTGATAATAGATGTTGCACATACAATCGCATCATCCCCCATCACATGTCCATATGTATCATTGATAGTTTTTAATTTATCCATATCAAGCATAATCAACGTAAAGTGTTTTCTATACTTAATCAATCTTTCTATGTAATTATACAAATGCTTTCTGTTACCGATTTTTGTTAAAGTATCCATCCTAAATGTAGACATTTCAACCGTAATAAACAATACCAATATACTTACGCTAACTCCTGCCAAGCTAATGGTATCTATTATAGATGCAAACGCAGCAATCGTAACATATACAATATATGATATGTTGGTCATTTTGTTGTCTGCAAAGTTAAATTTTACGATGATAAACAATGTATATACGATAGGTACTATACTTAAAATTATTGTATATACTTGGCTTGCAATCCCAAAAGATAATAGTATAAAATTCAATACAGCAGGTATGAAAAACAACATCACAATAAATTTATCTCTTAGTAATCGTGGATTCTTTTGATTGGTAATATAAAGTGCCCAAATCGCAGGTAGCACAGGAACTAATACAGCATATATAAATTCCAGTGGATTTAATAACCAAATCAATGTGGTCTCGGTACTGTTTGTAATCAATCTGATTGAAGATTGGACTACTAACATCAGCATCGTGACAAATATAAGATTGTAGAAGTATGTTTTCTTTGACATCTTGGTTAGACTAATCGATATTGATGCAATATAAATAATACCCAATATGAATAATGAAATAATATTGCTATCTATAATCATTAAAGATTTCATCAACTACTCCTAATACACTATTTGAAGCATTTATTTGTTTTGTGCTTCATAATATTCATCGTGTATATGGATGTGATTCTTTAATTTTATCTATCTAAAAGTTAATAGATTGAAATGCTTTCATTTTTAGGAAATCACATTAAACGTGATTATAATTCGATTATCTTAGTCCAATACGTGTGCACTGAATCTTCTCATCAACTAATTTCGCAATACCATGCCGTGCATGTCCAATTATTACTGTTGTTCCCTTAGCTGCAACCCCTCGGATATACTTGAGCTTTGCAGCAGCACCACCTGCACCATCTCTGCTTGCACCATTACAGTAAGCAATGGTTTTATCGATTTTCACCAATAAATCCTCTGCATTGTCTGCATATATTTCTTTGATGAGTGTGCTCTCTTCACCATGTTTCTTGTATATACCTTCAACGGATGTAAGAATCAGCAATATAGGTGCCTTCACTAGCTCAGCAATAGTTGCAGCTGTCTCATCATTATCAATACATTCTACGATTCTTTCTCCTTTTTTCGAAAAATGAGAAAGCTCGATCTGTCTATTTTCTTCAAAGCTGACAGGATCATTGTAATTGACAATCGGTATTGCATTTTGAACTGCTGCACGCTTCAATAAGCCACTGATATGGCTCCGCTTTTCA
>JAGLOK010000204.1 GCA_023139005.1 Clostridiales bacterium
GAGGTCTTCTCTGCCTGCTTGGGTCAGTGCTTTTCTGACTAAAGCATGATTCTTCCTCATGCGATACTGCAGCAATGCGCGTTGCATTCTTTTCTCTTCGCCCTTGGGTACGTAGATGGGTTTCATGTTTCTTGGATCAATACCGGTGAAATACATACAGGTTGAAATGGTGCCGGGTGTCGGGTAGAAATCCTGCACTTGCTCTGGTGCTATCTTCATATCGCGCATGGTGCATGCAAGCTCTATAGCAGCATTTAAATCGCTCCCCGGATGTGATGAAATAAAGTAAGGCACTAAATACTGTTCTTTTTTCATCTTTCGGTTACTATCATCAAAGCTTTTTGTAAACTTTTTGAATGTTTCAAAAGATGGCTTTCCCATAGCAGACAATACCTTGCGACTCACATGCTCAGGGGCTACCTTCAACTGTCCACTGATGTGATGCTTGCTTAGTTGATTCAGGAATTCTTTACCGTTTCTATCCTCCAACAGATAGTCATAGCGCAGTCCTGAACGCACAAAGACTTTCTTCACTTCAGGTAACATGCGAATCAGCTTGAGTAACTTTAGATAATCGCTATGGTCTGCTTCAATTTCGCTACAAACATTAGGATGCATGCACTGTCGGTTTGAACAGGTACCTTGTGTCAATTGTTTTTCACATGAGGGCTTTCTGAAATTGGCTGTAGGTCCTCCAACATCGTGTATGATGCCTTTAAACTTGGGTTGCTTTATTAGTAAATCAACTTCGCGCATTATAGATTCGTGACTCCGTGCGACAACCACTCTGCCTTGATGAAAATGGAGTGCGCAAAATGAACATCCACCAAAGCAACCTCGTGCGCTGGTGATGGAAAACTCAACCTCGTTGAGTGCAGGTACGCCCCCTTGCTTTTCATACATAGGATGATAGGTGCGCATATATGGCAATTCGTAGATGGCATCCAACTGTTTTGTAGTCATCTGCTTTTGTGGCGGGTTTTGTACGACATATTTTCGGTGTTGCATTTGCACAATAGGTTTTCCATAGATGGCATCTTGCTGTGCATGATACCTTATAAATGATGACGCAAATGCCCTGCCACCCTTTTTAACATCGTTGAATGAATCTAAGAACACACTATCCTTTGCAGGTGCTTCAATGAAATTGCATGTGCCTCGAATTCCTTTAATAGATGAAAGCGGTACTCCACGATCCAGTAACTTTGCAACCTGCACGATGGCCAGCTCTCCCATACCATATACCAACAAATCAGCGCCGGAGTCTTCCAAGATGGCATGATGTACTTTGTCGGTGATGTAATCATAATGTGCAAAACGCCGAAGTGATGCTTCCACTCCACCGATGATTATGGGTGTGTTTTTGTATGCTTGTTTGATGAGATTACTATAGACTATGGTGGCGCGATCAGGTCGTAGCCCCATCTTCCCACCGGGTGCATAGGCGTCTTTTTTGCGTCTTTTTTTGTTAACGGTGAAGTGGTTGACCATGGAATCCATATTCCCTGAAGATACTAAAAAGCCAAAGCGCGGCGCGCCGAAGACCTTAACACTCTCTACGTTCTTATAATCGGGAAGTGCAATTATTGCAACCTTATATCCTGCATCTTCAAGCACTCTTGTTATAATGGCATGTCCAAAACTGGGGTGGTCTACATAGGCTTCGCCTGATACAAAAATAAAGTCAGGTCTATCCCAGCCTAGTGCGTTCATTTCTTTTATTGTGGTTGGTAAAAACATGAGGCTTATTATACATGATAATTTGCTGAATGTATATTGAACAAAGTGTGTACTACTGTGTCACAGGAAATAACAGTTTTAATCAATATAAGTATATTTCACTACGCTTTTTTTGTATTGGCTTTTCTTATTACAGGAAGTCCCTTTTGTGAGAATATATCATAGACTTCTGCCATGTATTCTTTTGTTGGAACATCAAATGTGGTGCCTTTTGCATCCTTGCCCATGGACTCTAGTTTGCCTGCACCCAAGCTATGATATGCAAGCGGTTCAACTGCCTGTATATTGTCAAGTTTTAATAGGAAATCTGCAGTCATGTAGAAGTTTTCTATATTATCATTTACACTTGGTATGACAGGGACTCTTATCAGAATGGGAATGCCTTCTTTGTCTAGTTTCTTTAGATTGCTAAGAATTCTTTTATTGTCTGCGCCTGTGTGCTTTTTGTGTGCTATGGGATCCATAATCTTTAAGTCATATAAAAATAGGTCTGTATAGGGGATTACTTCTTCAAATGATGTATACGCAACATTGCCTGCTGTGTCAACTGCTGTGTGGATTTCATCTTCTTTACATTTGCGCAACACTGAAGCTGTAAATTTACTCTGAAGTAGCGGCTCTCCACCGGAGATCGTAACGCCGCCGTTTGAATTTTTGTAAAACGCCTTGTCTCTCATGATTTCTTCAAATACTTCATCTACAGTCGTTTTATTGCCTGTAATAATCAAGGCTCCTGAATAACATTCATCTGTACAAGTCCCGCATCCGATGCATACACTTCTATCGTAGACTCTTTTGCCATCAACTATAGTGTGAGCATTTTGAGGGCATACATCAAAGCAGCGTCCGCATCCGATGCATTTTATGAAATGGGTTTGCACTTGTCTTTTTTTTGAGATTGATTCAGGATTATGACACCAAGAACAAGAAAGCGAGCACCCTTTTAGAAAAACAGTGGTTCTGATTCCCGGACCATCGTAGATTGAAAACTTCTGTATATCAAAAACTACCCCGTTCACTTACAGGCCTTCTACAATTCTATCGACAACCAATTGCCTAAAATCAGTTGAAAGACTGGCGAAGTACGCACTAAAACCAGTAACTCTAACGATAAGATTTGGATACTTTGCAGGATCCTTATGTGCTGCTAGTATCTTTTCCTTGTTAATGATATTGATATTCAATAATGTACCGCCCATATCCATGAAAGTGGATATGAAGGAAGAAACCAAACCAACACCGCCTTCATCGATTCCAAAATGCGGATCAAATTCAAGCTGAAGTGGTGCTGTGTTTCCGTAGCCACATTGAACGGATGCTACGGCATTTGCAAGGCCTGTTGGTGTATCTGCTTTTGAAAATCCAGGATGCGGATTGGCACCATGGTTAATCGGCCTTCCTGCTTTTCTTCCATCAGGGCTTGCACCGACAACTTTACCCATGGGAATTGTATTAGCCCACGAGAACAAGCCGGGCATCAAATTCCTGCCATTGGGTGTGGGTTTTGCTTTGACTAGGGAAGAAAATGTTTCTGATAGCCTGACTGCGTATTCATCCGACTTTGATCCACCGGAACCATACTTTGCAACACTATGAAGCATCAACCGTTCTCTTTCTGCGCCTTCATAATCAGTCTCCAATAACTTCATCATCTCGTTCCATGAAAACTCTTTACCATCTCCAACCATCGCATCGATCGCGCCAAGAGAATCTGCTACTGTCGCAATTCCCGCACCATCAACACACATATTGTAGTGCTCTACACTTCCATGACTAATATCAATGCCTTTTTCAATCGGTCCATGGCACAAGAGGTTGAGTACAAGCTCCGGGAAAACTTTGTGCATGTGTTCTATATGAAAATCAATGCCTTCTGCAATTGTTGCGATTGCAATCTCTAAATGTTTGCTATAATTCTCATATAAACCTTCTGCAGATGGGTTTTGTGGTAGATTTTCATAGTACTCTTTTAGCGCAACATCAAAAACTGCAAGGAAATTTACCTTGACGATATCATTCAATGTATATTCAGTCCCCGGAAGTGCACACCAGTGACATCCTGTTTTGGTTCGCATGCGTGCCATTTCCAGAGAATATCCGTTTTTCATAAAGCCTTCATTCATGGACTCGTCACCCAGATATGCAGGCGTTCCCAACTGATCTTCAAATAGGTACTTGACCGATAGTTTCATTATTTCTGGATTAATATTCTTATGTGTCCGCAAGCAAATGCTTGTTGGGATTTTAATTCTATGGGCAGCTTCTATCATAAAGAAAGAAATGTCATTGGTTCTATCATTCCCATCAAGATCCGTACCACAAATCTGATAATATTGATTGTCTTTAACTAACAAACATGCAATATGGAAAATGGCTTCCTCATCGTCAATACGCCCTAATTTTTTATCTTTTAGATAGTATGGGTACAAATAATCATCAATCGCACCGCCTGCACCACTATAGTTATACATTACAGCAGCCATGAGAAACCATGCTATCCACTGAACCGCTTCAAGAAAGGTCTCCGGAGGCTTGCTAACAATATTTTCATTGGCTATCGCCATTTTCAAAAGACTTTCCTTGATCTCAGGTCTATCTTCCTTTGCTGCCATCTCATAGGCTGCGTCTGCATGCCTTTGGATCCAGTTTTGAATGCCAAGGAATACGTCTCTTTCAGCATTGTAAAAATCCGATTTGCTCTCATCGTGAATTTCTTGATATTTATCTATTTTCTTTAACAGGCCACCAAAACCAAGTTCTAATCCCATATCAAAGTCTATATTGAAATGCTGCATTCCGCCGATACCGGATACGATATCATATCTCTTTTGGCGTTCATGTAGGTGGGAATAGTCAAATTGAGGATCCCACAGAGGTCTTTTGATGTCAAAAAAACTATGCATCCAACCGCCTGCAAGCGAACTCATAGGATCAATATAAATAGGATGTGTGTCAAGCAGTTTCCTGTAATTCTTCCCGCAGAGGTAATTCCCCATGAATCGTCCCTCTGGTGTGTTTGTTTCCGGCTCAAAAATAAAATCGGCAGGAGGTGTAATCAGCCCTTTGTCATCCATGTCCCAGTAACCATCGGTGCCATCTCTTTTCTGTTTTTCAAGCGTATGGATACCCTTAAGCTTGTTGATTGCATCCATTCTATCTTGATATGTTAGTCTCTTACTCAAAACCATTTCCTCCGCCGTAGACATCTATTTTATTTTATTTACTTGATGCTACATGCAACACGCAGGTATATTTTCGCTATATATCTATTTATCGAACTTTTTGTACTCATTGCATAGTGGGTGAATAATTGCTTCATCTTCGTCGATTTCAGAAAAACGTCCCATCTCTAGTGCAAAGTGATTGTCCACATTGTCATCATTGACTGATGATACTTCGCCAACGACCAAATCGCCTGCGCCTTTTTTGGCCCAGAACAAGTGATACATCCGTGGTGTGAGTGAAATACTGTTGCCGTTGGTGACTTCTACCACTTCGCCTGCCTTGACAGTGTGCTGGATGCCATCCATGTAAACTATAACATCACTATCATAATCCACTGTGTTATCATCGTGTGCATTGTATAATTGAAGCGCTAAGATGCCACCGGATCTATTAATGATATCTTCTGTTTTTGAATAATGAAAATGCAACGGAAGGCTCTGCCCATCGTGCAATAATATTAGCTTTTCTGCATATGGTGTTCCAATAGATGAATCCTGTTGGTCACCGTTTCTGACGGTAAATAATACGCCACCGAGTTCATCGTATTTGTCCATGTGATAGTCTGTAATATCCCAACCCAGCATGGTTTTTGTGATGGATTGTGTGCCGGCGAGGCACTTTTGCCATTCTGTTTTCTTAAAATGTGCAAACACCGGAAGGTTGATATTGTGTTTGGCAACTAAGTTTTTTGCCCACTCAATTTCTCTGTTGATTAATGATCTTTTCATGTTATCTCCTTTAAAAGAAAACGTTCGTGCTTATTTGTGGTTTATTTTATCAATAGTTGTGTTTTTTTTCAATACAAATATACGCTTCAAGTGGTATAATAATGTTATAAAAAATTGTAGGTGGACAATATGCAAAAAACAATGAAAGCACTTGTAAAAAAATACCCCAAACAAGGACTGTGGCTTGAAGAAGTACCCGTTCCTGAAATCGGGATGCACGATGTGCTGGTGAAGGTAATGAAGACTTCTATCTGTGGCACGGATGTACATATATATAATTGGGATGAATGGTCTCAAAAGACCATCCCTGTACCCATGACTATCGGGCATGAGTTCGTAGGCAGGATTGTTGCCTTGGGAAGCGATGTACATGACTTTGAAATCGGTGATATCGTATCAGCAGAAGGACACTTGGTATGTGGAAAATGCAGAAACTGCCTTGCAGGTAGGCGACATTTATGTCACTTAACAAAAGGCATTGGTGTGAATCGCTCAGGCGCTTATGCAGAGTTTATAAGTGTACCGGTCACGAACATTTGGCTATGTGCACCTGATATTGACACAGACATCATCAGCTGTTTTGACCCTCTGGGAAATGCAGTGCATACAGCCCTTGCATTTGATGTACTGGGAGAGGATGTCCTCATCACCGGGGCAGGCCCTATCGGCATCATGGCCATGGCTATTGCAAAACATGCCGGCGCGCGCTATGTGGTAATCACAGATATCAATCCATATCGCTTAGAGCTTGCTGAAAAGATGGGTGCCACCTTGACTGTGGATGTACGGACTGCATCCATCGGAGATGCAATGCAAAAACTAGGAATGAAGGAAGGCTTTGATGTGGGCATGGAGATGTCGGGGAATCCAAAGGCATTTTCTGATATGTTAGATAGCATGTGCCACGGTGGGAAAATCTCATTGTTGGGCATACATCCACCTGCAACACATATTGATTGGACCAAAGTAGTCTTCAACGGTATCACCATCATGGGCATCTACGGTCGTGAAATGTATGAAACATGGTACAAGATGACAGCATTTTTGCAGTCGGGATTGGATATTTCCCCAGTCATTACCCATCGGTACCACTACGCTGATTTTCAAAAAGGGTTTGATGTGATGCGTAGCGGCAACTCCGGCAAAGTCATACTCAACTGGGAGGAATAATATGAAGAGTGCATATTCAATATTTAAAAATATCAACCAATCCATCAAGGATGATGGCATGTGGAAGAGCGAACGTATTATCACTACACCCCAAGAAGCCAAGATCGATGTCGTAGGTCAAGAGGGCTTGCTGAACATGTGCGCCAACAATTACTTGGGGCTTGCAAACAATCAAGAGATCATCCAAGCTGCCAAAGACAGCTATGACATATATGGCTATGGACTATCGTCTGTGCGCTTCATCTGCGGTACGCAAAGTGTACACAAAGAGTTAGAGGCGAAGATGAGCGAATTTCTCGGCATGGAAGACACCATACTATACTCATCTTGCTTTGATGCAAACACAGGGCTTTTTGAGACACTGTTGGGTGAAGCCGATGCAATCATATCAGATCAATTAAACCATGCCAGTATCATCGACGGTGTACGCTTGTGCAAAGCTCGACGTTTTCGGTACTTAAACAATGATATGGATGATTTGGAGCAAAAGCTCATCGAGGCAAGAGATTGCAGGATAAAACTCATCTGCACCGATGGTGTGTTCTCCATGGATGGAACCATTGCAGATCTTAAGGGCATCTGCGACTTGGCAGAAAAATATGATGCAATAGTGATGGTGGATGACAGCCACGCAGTGGGTTTTGTCGGTAAAAATGGAAAAGGCACACCTGAGCACTGCGATGTCATAGGTCGTGTGGATATCATTACCGGCACACTGGGAAAAGCCTTAGGCGGTGCAAGCGGCGGCTATACATCTGCATCAAAGGTTGTTGTGGATCTTTTGCGCCAACGCTCCCGGCCCTATTTGTTTTCCAATACACTCGCACCTTCCATCGCAGCTTCTGCGTGCAAGGTGATTGATATGCTATCATCAAGCACTATACTTCGTGACAGGTTAGAAGAAAACACCATGTACTTTAGAGACAAGATCAAGAATGCGGGGTTTGACATTAAGGATGGCACCCATCCCATCGTCCCCATCATGCTGTATGATGCACGCATTGCACAGGAAATGGCACAGAAGATGCTTCAAAAAGGCGTGTATGTAATTGGATTCTTCTTCCCCGTCGTACCCAAGGGTTTGGCGCGGATTCGTACGCAGATATCGGCTGCTCATAGCAAGGCGGACTTGGATTTTGCAATTAACGCATTCGTTGAATGTAAAAGTGAAATGGAAATATGATTCGATCAAAATGAAGTGAATTTTGATCGAGGTCTTGAAAATGTGTTACTTCCCTATTGTGTATATTACTATTTTTTATATGCTATAATGACAATGTAATCATATTTTAAGGAGGCTGTTATGACATATGACGTTAAATGCATGAAAGACGTTCTTACAAACCTCGACTTTTTGATTGGCTTTACTAATGAAAACTCACTAAAACTACACACACATACAGTAAAAGATATTTGTATCAATTTAGATAATTACTCAATTAAAGATGTAAAGTACTCATTACTTAAACTAGCAGAAGCAGGATTCATAGAGCTCCATGACCCTAACAATGATATCAATACAGCTGAGGTTATAAGAATGACCTATGAAGGTCACTGCTTTTTAATCAACGAATAAGACTAACTGTATAAGGAGCTTTTGGTTATAGCCCAGTAGCTCCTTTTAACAAAACATTTTTCGTTTCTCTTGATAATTTCCTAGCTATAGTAAATATTATACCTCTAAGCTTTTCTTTCTAATTTATTAATCAAACGTTTTTCTAATGCAAGATAATAAAATGGAGCTACCTTGGCAAGATAGCTCCCATTTACTCTCATGTTTTATAGTAAATCGTATTTTTTCATAAACATATCTTGGTGTGTTTTGCTTTCTTCTTGATATTTCAATATTTCAGATTTAAAGTCTAACCTCTCGTCAGAGTTCATTTTATTCATTAGGTCAGCTAATAAAGAAGTGTTTGTAATAAGCAAAAGCTCAATATCAAATTCATTTCCTGTAGTTAAAACTATCTTATTATCAATGAATTTCGGTTTATTAATAATCTCACTGGTATTTGAGTGAACACTATTGCATAGGTCAGAATATGCTGTGTTATATAATCCTTCAAGTTTAGCCAATTTAGCAATTCTTCTATTATCATATTCAGATTTCTTTTTTTTACCTGTCACTGGTATAACATATTCTTCTACAGATTTTTTTTGAGAATCAGTCAAGTATCTTTTTGCTGCTATTAAATTTTTTTGTTGTTTAATCTCTTCATACTTTTGTTGTTCTAGGTAATAATTATAATATTTATCATCATTATTTATAGCATAGAATTTAAAATATGCTTCCATTAACACTCTGCTAATTGACCTTGCATCTGAGTAAAGACCCTTTGTACATAAAATAATAGTCGACTGAAATGACTCTATAATTTTATGGTAAAATGATATTAGTATAATCTTTTTTTTATCATTTATTTGTACTCTTAGTTTTGAAAGTATTGTTAGCGCTAATGAATTTACTTTAGTTGCTAATACTAAAATATCATCGTATTTCTCAACTGTTATTTTTCTGTAAGCTTTTTGTGTTTCTTCAAATAGATCATCGATAACAAACGGCATAAAAGTTCTCCTTAATCAGACTAATTAACCTATGCTCATTTAATCACTTTATTTCTTAAATTTCAAATTCCTCTTAAAATGGTGGTCGACAACATTATATTATTACGCCTGCCTGATGTTTCATTAAATATACATGTTCTTCTTTGAGCAGTTTCTTAATCTCCCCAATATCATCCGCTGTAATATCCGGTATTTCAAGTGCACTCGTCCCACAATGGTATTTGACTTTGCCATCGGGAAGTATGTATGTATACACATGCGTATTCGCTTAACCTGCGCAAAAAGCACAATCATCATCTATACAACGTGCAATGCGCATAGGATATTTAACAATAGCTGCACGAATAATGTCGGTAAACCTTTGCGAATACTCTCTACAAGCAGAAAACCGCAGAGCGAAGAACGGAAGATGTTCTTTGTTTCTCTTAAAACCGATTATCGCGATTTGCTTATTATGCTGGTCATGCTTAAATACTATATTGGACCTTTGTTTTTTCTCCCAGTGATACCAAGATCGGTTTTATGGGAGCGCCACAATCGGGACACATCTCTCTGCCCGGAGGCGCATCTTTGCTGCAATTTGGACAGCTCATATGTGATCACTTCCTTTATAGAATTAGATCCAACTCATGTGCAACACCGTCGAATTTCTTGTATTCGTGAGGAATATTCAATGAATCTAAATATAAATGTATAATTTCATTGTCGCAAAATAATACATCAGATGTTCCAACATGAATACTAATTTGTAAGTTACCACGTATTTTGTCTGCGTTTTGCCTTATGAAATATAAAACATTATTTTTCTCTAAGTATCTTTCTTCTCTTATCATATTTTCATACAATTCGGTAGCTTTTTCTGGTGCCACCCCCACAGTGTGGGAATCTTTGTGAAAAAAATGGTGGAATGTGCCTGCATATGCGGTTACCGAAGCAAACAGTTCGGGATGTTTAACGAAGCAATAAAATGCCATTGCACCGCCCATTGAGAAACCTGAAATCTCTCTGTTTTTACCGCGTGGAATTGTCCTGTACTTTTCGTCTATGTATGGTATTAATTCGCCAATGAGCATTTTTTCAACAGGTAAACTATCAATATCATCAATAACAGGTGAACTGTTTGGAAAAACGGTAATAGCCCGTCTGTTTTCATATGCTTTCTCCATTGGCCATACTTCGGACGATTCGTTGCCTCTCCAACCATGAAGATGATACGCAACTGGATATTTATCGTTGTTTTCTTCATAACCAGGAGGCAGATAAATACTATAGCCGATTTCGTGATTATATAATTGGCTAAAAAATGTTTTATGGGTAACATTTTGAGGTGATTTTTTCGGTGGATTAATAAAATTCATTTTTCTTGCTCCTCATTTAACTAGTTCTTCAATTAAGTGTAAGGCTCTCAAGTTAAGCCGTATTTTTTCGTCACCTATGCAACCTTCAACGATGGCAATACCAGCACTTACTCCGACTTCTGTCGTCTCCACTGCAAACTGTACCTAAAACAAATCAAGTAAGACGCTTCTATTTACCATTAAGGAAACATACAATATTGCCATCCAAATCCCGAAAATGCATTGAACGTGCACCCCAAGGGTATGTCGTCGGAACGGCAACAAACGTAATATCCATGTTTAAGGATTTTAGCCTATCATACTCAGCATCAACATCTTCTACGAGAAAACTGAATGTGCTCATTCCTGTCCCATGATATTTGCTGAAATCAAACCCCATATCGCGTTCAGCAGCGGATTTTGAATAAATTGCTATACCACCACCATCTACTGTTATCTCAACATGAACATCATTAATATCGGTTTTAGTTTGCAAAACTTTTTGATAAAATTCTGTAAGCTTTGGAACATCTTCCGTAATCAAGCCAATACACTTCATGAATTCCATTACATTTCCTCCTGTTTTAATATGCCTAAATTCCACGTTTAACAAACTATTTCAAAAAATATTTTTATACTGAAATCCACCATGTTACACCAAATTTATCAATCACAGAAGCACAATAAGAACTCCACGGTACTGCTCCTATTGGTTCTTTGACAGTTCCGCTTTTACTTAACATATTAAATGCTTCAAGCACCTCGGCTTCATTATCAAAATTAACACCAAAAGAAATGATTTGCTTTTTTGCATCAAAATCATGTATCAAGCCAACTACACCAAAAACCACTTCGCCATCTTTTTTTAATTCTGCGTGCTGATATGTTCCATCAGGGAATTTTTCATAAAAACCCAGTTCCAGTCCAAATACTTTCTTGTAAAACGCCACAGCTTCTACATTGTTTTTAATAGCGATCCCAACTCCAAATTTTCTCATTCCCATGATGAACTCTCCACTTATTAATATTCATTACTATGATACTCTAACTTGTCTTGTTTATTCTATATTCCATGTCTAGCCAATTATTTCATGAAACAGAATATAGAATGATTTATTAAAACATAGCAAGGTGATAAAATCATATAGTGTTATATAATTATACCTGCCTGATGTTTCATCAAATATACATGTTCTTCTTTGATCAGTTTCTTGATCTCCTCAATATCATCTGCAGTAATGTACGGTATTTCAAGTGCGGATGCACCGCAATGGTATTTGACCTTACCATCGGAAGGTATGTATGTATACACATGCGTATCCGCTTCACCTGCGCAATAAGCACAATCATCATCTATACAACGTGCTACGCGAGTAGGATACTTAACAATAGCTGCACTAATAATATCAGTAAACCTTTTCGAATACCCTCTGCAAGCAGAAAACCTCAAGGCGAAGAATGGAAGATGTTCTTTGTTTCTCCTGAAGCCGATTTTTGAGATTTGCTTGTTATGCTGGTCGTGTTTAAATATGATATTTGACCTTTGCTTTTGTGGATTATAACCGAGGTCAGACAAATGCATGATGATATCTTGATATAACGGTCTGATTTCATCATCAAGCATTGATAAAAATGAATTGACCAATTCCTCTTGTTTTTTTGTATTCATCGTAGATAAGTATCCTTTTAAAATTATTAGACTGCAATCCACCAAAACACACCATACTTATCAATTAAGTTGGAACAGTATTCATTCCAGGGACATGGGCAGGGACCATCAAATACATGTCCTCCTTCACTTAAAATATCATATGCCTTTTTTACTGCTTCTTTGCTTCCTAAACACATATTCATCGCCATGGTTTGCCATTTGTCCTTGTTGCCAAAAAAAGTGTCAATTGGCGCTTCTGCAATCGCCATGAATTGTTCTCCATCAATAAACAATACGCAATGCGCGTACGATTTATTATCTTTATCTAATATTTTTTGGCTTATTTCTGCACCAAAAGCTTTGCAATACATATCTACCGCTTTAAAACTATCTTTTACATAGAGATTAACCCCAAATATTCTAAATCCCATGATTGACCCTCCTCTTGTTGATATTCATTACTGTGATATTTTATATGTCTTGCTTATACTTAAATTCCACGTCTAGCCAATTATTTCATGAAATAAACATAGCAAGATTATATCATCTTTTTACCATTTATCAAATAATATGGAAGGTTGTTTAAGATTAATACTCTAGGTTTACTGAAAATATCATGACGCGTGTGCTGTGAATTCTATCAAACAATTAAATTATGCCTAAACATATCCACAAAAAAAGTAGTCTTTGAAAAAAGACTACTTTATTATAATACAATAATTTTGTGATCTAAATCCGTTTAGTAACTATCCGCCCCTACGCCACCTTCAACGATGGCAATGCCTGCACTTGCGCCGATGCGTGTTGCACCTGCTGTGATCATGGCGGCAGCCGTTGCGTAGTCGCGCACACCACCGGAGGCTTTGACACCCATATCGGGACCTACCGTTTTGCGCATCAGTGCGATATCATCGGTCGTTGCACCACCGGTAGAAAAGCCTGTTGATGTCTTGACAAAGTCTGCACCCACCTTTTTGGAAAGTTCACATGCTTTGACCTTCTCATCATCGGTCAGCAAACACGTTTCGATAATGACTTTCACAATGGCTCTACCGGCTGCTACTTTGACAACTCCTTTTATATCCTTTTCAACCAATGTCCAATTGCCAGTCTTTGCAGCACCGATATTAATCACCATATCCACTTCCTGTGCGCCCAATGAAATGACAGCATTGGTTTCTGCTGCCTTCATAGCTGTGGTGTTTGCACCTAGTGGAAATCCAACTACGACACATGTCTTGACTTCTGTACCGTTGAGTTCATCTGCAACCAATGCTGTATGTGTGGGATTGATGCATACACTGGCAAAACCGTATTGCTTGGCTTCATTGCATAGGGCAACAACCTGATCTATTGTGGCATTGGGCTTTAGTATGGTATGGTCTATATACTTTGCGATATTTTCTATTGTATTCATATTATGATCCTTAAAGTTTATTTCAATTCTATTATACCTTATTTTCATTGATATGCTAATCATATAATTTATTGTTGACAAATGAATATATGCAGACTATAATTACGTTATGCGATATGTCGCTTGCCGATATGTCGTCAAGCAGAAAGAGAGAACAGGACATGGTTAATTTTAAAGGAAGTACACTAACGGAGACTACGCTATATATCCTTACGGCGTTGAATGTTCCATTACATGGGTATGGTATTATAAAGGTAGTTTCGGATATGACAAAAGAACGTGTCACACTGGGTCCTGGTACACTATACGGCGCACTACAAACACTGGAGACTACTGGTGCAATCAAGACAGTTGGCAATGTTGAAGGGGGCAGAAAAAGAAAGACCTATAAGATTACTGCCTATGGAAAAAGTTTATTGGAAAAAGAACTCTTAAGACTCAGAGAATTGGTAGAAAACATTCAAATATCCATCAAGGAGAATAACAATGAACGATAA
>JAGLOK010000205.1 GCA_023139005.1 Clostridiales bacterium
CAGATGATCGCCAAGGGGCACGACTATCCAGATGTTACAGTTGTAGGCGTAATGGCTGCAGACACCTCTTTATATGTCAATGATATCAACGCAGCAGAAAGAACCTTTCAACTAGTTTCTCAAGTAGCAGGGCGTGCAGGACGCGATAAGCTTACAGGTCATGTGGTTGTTCAAACTTATTCTCCGGAGCACTATGCAATAATTGCTGCATCAAGGCATGACTATCTATCGTTTTATAACCATGAGATTAAGCTTAGGGAAATCGGACAATTTTCACCATTTGCACACTTCTCGCGATATGTTGTATCCCACGAAAATGAATATAGTGCGAAAACAGATGCGACGTCCATCATGCAAGATATAAAAATGCAGCTAGAAAATGCAACGCATGTCAAGCAAGTAATACTCATGCTGGAAATGACACCAGCACCATATGTTAGAATTCGTGGTTTGTATCGATATCAGGTATTGATCAAGCACTATAATGATGTATATGAAAATGAACTGATAAATATATTGGATACTGCACAAAGAAGTGCCAAAAACCAATCAACATGTATACTTGAGCTTTACACTCATGATATAATATAATATTACATATACCCTACGAGGAGGACAGTAAATTGGCAATCAGAACAATACTGACAGACAAAGATAAGGCATTACGGAAAACATCCAGAGAAGTGACAGACTTTAATCCACGATTACATATGTTGCTTGATGATATGAATGAAACGCTTGTTGGTGCATTGGGTGTTGGACTTGCAGCACCACAGGTAGGAATACTGCGTCGGGTAGCAATTATTAAGCATCCCGAAACAGGAGAACTCGCAGAGTTTATTAACCCCACCATTATCGCACAAGACGGAGAACAAATCTTTGAAGAAGGATGCCTGTCTGTACCGGGGTATAGAGGGAAAACTAAAAGACCTGCACATGTGGTGGTGAAAGCATTTGATAGAGACGGCAAGGAATTTGAGATGGAAGGTGAAGAAGTCATCGCAGTTGCAATGTGTCATGAGATTGATCACTTAAATGGAAAGCTATATACAGACATCGTAGATGGCGATTTGTGGGAGGTAGAAGACTAGATGAAGGTACTTTTTTGTGGTACTCCGGACTTTGCGATACCATCACTGAATGCAATACTTGAAGCAGATTACGACGTAGTTGCAGTCATCACACAACCGGATAGAAAGCGTGGGAGAGGTCACAAGATGACACCCTGTGCTGTGAAGGAATTTGCCTTGGAAAAAGGTCTTATAGTACATTCTTTTGATCGTATCAGAAACAAAGAGAATGTAGAGTTTTTAAGAAACCTTGACTTTGATGTCATGGTGACAGCTGCATATGGACAAATATTATCACAAAGAATATTAGACATACCGCTACATGGATGTATCAATGTCCATGGTTCACTACTTCCTAAGTATAGAGGACCCGCACCGATACAATGGGTAATTATCAATGGTGAAGATAAAACAGGGATTACCACTATGCTTACAGAGCGTGGTGTTGATTGTGGAGATATATTATTGCAAAAAGAAACAGAAATTCTCCCAGATGAAGCAGCAGGGGAATTATTCGAAAGGCTTTCAGTGATGGGTGGGGAAGTATTGGTTGAGACACTTAATAGTTTAACAGAAGGTACACTCACTCCAACACCACAAGATCATGATAATGCAACGCATTTTCCCATGCTCAAAAAAGAAGATGGGAAAATAGACTTTCATAAGAGCGCAAAAGAGATAAAAGATCTTATCCGAGGCGTCAACCCATGGCCTGGAGCATACCTAACCCTAGGTCGCGATGTGCTTAAAGTTTGGCGTGCAAGTATTATTGACGAAAAAGCAACCTCCAGACCTGCAACAATTGTGTCTTGCGATGCAAAAACAGGAATTATCATCAATACTCAAGACCAACAGATTTGCTTAGAAGAGATTCAGTTTGCAGGAAAGCGACGCATGGATTCAAAGATTGCACTATGCGGACGAGAGATTGATTCTTCTCAGGTGATTGATTAATGATAGACAATGCAAGACTACTCGCATTTAGAGCACTTGATGATGTTCTTAGGCAGGGTGCATACTCAAACTTGGCAATCAAGAAAGCACAAAAAACACTTGAAGCACGCGATAAAGCATTCTGTGTTGCACTTTTTTATGGTACATTGGAGAAAATTATCACTCTAGATTATATCCTGTCAAAGTATCTGAAAAAGGGTACAAAAGCAGTCATCAGGAATATACTGCGATTTGGGACATATCAAATTCATTTTATGAATTCAGTACCGGATCATGCAGCATGCACAACAAGTGCAGATATCGCAAAAAAGCTTGGCAAAAACGGCGCGGTTGGTTTGATTAATGGTGTACTAAGAAATGTTGCAAGAGACAAGGAAAGCTTCAGAATACCTGAAAGCCTTGAGCCAATAAAGCACCTATCCATTCAACACTCTTTTCCTGAATGGTTAATTAAAAAATGGGTAGGAGAACTTGGTGAGATAGAAACCATCAAGCTAATTTCGTATACACATGATAATCAATCAGTGATTCATGCAAATTCACTAAAAGACATGGACAATGCAAAGCTTGAAACAGCACTTGATGAGAATAATATAGAATATATTAAAAGCAGTTTTACAAACGATGTTTACAAGATAAAGGGCGATATTATAGGTACATCGATGTTTGTCGATGGGAAGATTGCAATACAAGGTGAAGCATCCTATCTTGCAGCGAAGGTAGCTATTGAAAATAGCCCTACAAGCGTACTTGACCTTTGTGCAGCCCCCGGTGGTAAAATGGCTGCGATGGCGCATGTGCATCATGATGCAGAGTACACAGCATGTGATATTCGTCCAAACAGGGTAGATATTATGCAAAAGCAGTTTGAAAGACTGGGAGTTAAAGCAAAGACGATAACAATGGATGCAACAGAGACCAATCCAGATCTTGGTAACTTTGATGCAGTACTATGCGATGTACCTTGCAGTGTGTTGGGTACAGTATTTGATCATCCTGAGGTGCGATATAGCAAATCACAAGCACAAATAGATGCAATTTACGATATACAATCAAAAATTTTAGTAAATGCAGCAAAATATGTAAATAGTGAGGGATTACTTGTGTATAGCACATGTACGATATCCAAGAGTGAAAACTATGATATAGTACAAAATTTTCTAAAAACAAATGATGAATTTAAGGCTATTTTCCCAAAAGCATTTCATGGTATAATTAACGATAAGCGTTTTGATGGATGTGGTGTACAATTATTACCGCATCTAGATGATACAGCAGGCTTTTATATTGCATGCTTAAAAAGGATTAAATGAGTAAAACACTGATAAATAACTTAACAGAGGAACAATTGCTAAGCACTCTTAATGCTATGGGGCTACCTGCATTTCGTGCAAAGCAAATCAAAAGCTGGCTATACAAATGTGTTTCTTTTAAGGAAATGAGCAATCTACCAAAAGGACTTATTGAACGTCTTGAGAAGAATTTTACCATTGATAATGTTGAAGTATATAAGAAACTGACATCAGATGTTGACGGTACGAAAAAATACTTGCTAAAGCTTTATGATGATGAGATTATAGAAGCAGTTGCTATGGAATATAAACATGGAATGACTATTTGCGTATCCACACAGGTTGGGTGTGCGATGGGATGTGTTTTTTGTGCATCAGCAGTTGGTGGACTAAGGAGAAACCTATCTGCACATGAGATGTTGGCACAGGTTATAGCAATTAATCAAGATACAGGTGTAAAGGCAAGTAATGTTGTCTTGATGGGTGCAGGAGAGCCACTTGCAAACTATGATCAAGTCATAGAGTTTATGAAGCTGCTCCACAAAGAAGATGGATTGAATATAGGCTATCGCTCGATATCGCTTTCTACATGTGGGTTAACAGAAGGCATCTACAAACTCGCTGATGAGGACATGCCGGTGAATCTTTGCATCTCCTTGCATTATGTTGATGATAGCAAACGCACGGGAATTATGCCTATTGCAAGCAAATATAAAGTAGTAGATATCATTACTGCATCACAACATTATTTCAAAACAACAGGCAGAAGAATCACGATTGAATATGCACTAATCAAAGGTAAAAATGATTCAGAAGAAGATATAGACGAATTGATAAAGTTACTTAAGGGTATGAATGTATTGGTGAATTTGATTCCACTAAATGCATCCATCAATGGAGTACTCAATGGCGTATCACAGAAAAAGGCGTATGCTATAATGGATATAATGAAGGAAAAAGGTATCAACGCAACCGTCAGAAGAACACTAGGCTCGGATATTGATGGCGCGTGTGGACAGCTAAGAGCTAGGGAAATAAGCACATGATTTTATATTCAAAACAAACAGACAAAGGAAAAAGACGCAAAAAAAATGAAGACTATTGCTATATCCCCGATGGTAGTGGTCCATATGGCCTTGCAATTGTCGCAGATGGAATCGGTGGATACCAAGGCGGTGAAGTTGCAAGCAAACTTGCTGTCAATGTTTTTTGTGCAATGGTAAAAAATGCAGATATTAAAGATGATACTTCAGCTGATGAGACTCTTTTTGAAGCGATGAATGCAGCAAACACTGCAATCATCGACTGTGCAAGAGACAATGAGTTTTATGCAGGCATGGGAACCACGCTGGTTGCAGCTTTTCATCGTGATGATAAGATGAGAATCATTAATATAGGAGACTCACGGGCATATCAGTTTAATGGTAAAGAGCTCATACAGGTATCAAGAGACCACTCACTAGTGCAGG
>JAGLOK010000206.1 GCA_023139005.1 Clostridiales bacterium
ATTAATCGAAGAGAAAAGGATTACTAAATCCCAAGGCAGGCAACACCCAAGGCGTAATATCATAACAAGAGCATTGGGTGATGATATTGCACTACCTGAAATCTTTTATATTGATTTTAAGAAGAATGACATCATATTGCTTTGCAGTGATGGTTTGAGCGATATGCTTGATGATGAAGAGATTAAGAGTATACTTTTTGGTAATGAATATATTGAAGACATGGCGCTGCAATTCATAGAGAAAGCAAATGAATCAGGTGGGCATGACAATATCACATGTGTACTAGTCAAAAATTCTCAAGGGGAAAAAGGCAATGGATGAGAGAATTTTAGATAACAAGTACATCATTAACCAAATAATAGGTACCGGTGGTATGTCCATCGTATACTCTGGGTTTTCAATGGACACCGGCGAAGAAGTAGCAATCAAAGTACTTCGACCGGAGTATAAAGAAGATGATGAATTCGTAAGAAGGTTCCGCAAAGAATCAAAGATTGCACAACAACTAACGCACAAGAACATCATCAGAACTATGGATACAGGTGAAGATGATGGATTACCCTATATTGTCATGGAGTACATCAAAGGAAAGACGCTCAAAGAGCTAATTCATGACAGGATTATACTCACCAATGATGAAGCAATTAGTGTAGGAATCAAAATTAGTGATGCGCTCTTTTATGCGCACTCTCACAAACTTATACATAGGGATATCAAGCCGCAAAACGTTTTACTTCGACCTGATGGCACACTAAAAGTTGCAGACTTTGGTATAGCGAGGATCCAAGACTCTGGGACGATTACACTAAGTGGGTCCAATGTATTAGGCTCTGTTCACTATATTTCACCCGAGCAGGCAAGGGGTGTGAATACTACTGAAAAAGCAGACATTTATTCATTAGGTATCGTGCTGTATGAAATGGTTACAGGAGCTGTACCCTTTGATGGAGATACTCCGGTTAGTGTCGCAATCAAACATTTGCAGGAAGATGCTATTTCGCCAAGGCTCAAAAACCCACAAGTATCAATTGGATTAGAAGATATTATTCTAAAGGCAATAAGCAAAGCTCCTGAAGTGCGATATGACAATGCATTTGAAATGGCGCAGGATCTAAAAAAGGCATTGGAGCATCCTGAAGGTGGATTTGTAAAGAAGAAAATCGCTACAGGCGATACACTTGTAAATATTCCAAAGATCACGCAAGAGATGGAAATGATGGCGCTCAAAGCACGTCAGCAGAACAATGGTATCCATCAGCCGCCGAAAAATGCAACATCTGTAAAGTCATACAACAGAAGTAGACGTAAGCGTAGTGCGACTTACTCTATTTTTCGTTTGATGATTACTTTAGTGGTTATTGTGGGAATGATGGTTACACTCTTTCTAGTAGGTCAATCGCTTTTAAGCAACACAGGAAACAAACCGATGCATGAAGTTCCGCGTGTGATGGGACAAAACGAAGAAACAGCTGAAAATATGATTCGAGAAATGGGATTCATAGCGGAGGCTATCTATGAGTACCATGCACTTGTGACCAATAGTGTTGTTATTAGTCAAGATCCTCAGACGGGGGAAATACTTCAAGAAGGAAGTGTTGTCTCTATTACAGTATCTTTAGGCAAACAAGTATTCTCAGTACCGGATGTTTTGAATAGAGATTATGCAGAAGCTGCACATTTGATAGAGCAAGCAGGGCTTGTAGTAGGGGATGTCACCAAGGAGTTTTCTGAGATGCCTTTGGATTATGTTTTGGGACAATCACCCGGAGCAGGTGAGGAGATAGCAGAGGGGGACTCCGTGCACTTAACTATAGCAAAAGCAGTAGATGATACAGTCCAGAAGATGCCTAGTGTTCTAAACTTGTTAAGTAACTCTGCACAAGCGAATATACTGGATATAGGATATGAGATATTTCAAATAATTGAACTAAATGGTAATGAGAATAAGGGAACCGTAATCAAGCAGGAACCGGAAGAAGGAGCTATGCTAAATAGTGATACAAAAATCATACTATGGATTTCAAACGGAGAAGGTGCAGTGTACACGAAGGCGCATATTGTACTCCTTTCTATAGAAACTGATGATACACATATTGTGATAGAATTCGTAGATGAGGGTGTA
>JAGLOK010000207.1 GCA_023139005.1 Clostridiales bacterium
AGACGATTATGAAGTTGCATTGAATTTGAGAAGTGATACATGGGGAGAGAAGGAACTGTATATTTACAAAGATGGCGAGCTGTATTCCAATGATCGGATTTATTTTGCGGTGGAAGACGGATGAGTGATATCAAAATAGGAAGGATAATAAAAGGAATTGGCGGATTTTACAGCGTAGAAAGTCATGGTGTCATATATACATGCAAGGCTAGGGGGAAGTTCAGAAAGGACGAATTGACACCAACAGTAGGAGATATGGTTGAGTTCACACCACCTCATGAAACACATGAAGGGGTTCTGAAGAAACTATTGGACAGGAAAAACCTAATGATACGTCCAAGAGTTGCCAATATTGATTTGATTATTATCGTTATAGCAGCAATGGATCCACCACCTGATTATACTTTGGTAGACAAGATGCTGATAAATGCTGAAATGATGCACACAGATGCTATCATATGCATTAATAAACACGACTTAACAGGTAAGAAGGTTGCAGAGAAAATAGCAAATCAATACTTAGATATTGACACATTGATTGTATCTGCACACAAAAACAGTGGTATCAAGCAACTAAAGAAATATTGTCAGGACAAAACCATATGCTTTGGAGGGCAATCAGGTACAGGAAAGAGTTCTTTGCTGAATGTAATTATGCCTGATAGCACCATTGAAGTAGGGGAAGTTAGCAAGAAGACCAAAAGAGGAAAGCATACAACAAGACATGCAGAGTTGATTCCTTTTAATGGTGGATATCTGGTAGATACACCGGGGTTTTCGCTACTTGAGCTTCCAATGATGGAGCCTAACGAGCTACAAGACTATTACAAAGACTTTGCAGAGTTTGAAGGCGGATGCAAATATAAAACATGCAGGCACGATAGTGAGCCTGGTTGTCTGGTACTTGAAGCCGTCAATGAAAACAAGATATCAAAAGAGCGTCACGAAAGATATCGTACACTATTAAAAGAAGCAGAAGAAAAGTGGAGGTCACGATATGATTAAGGTATCACCGTCAATACTAGCAGGTGATTTTGCAAAGCTTGGTGAAGAGGTCAAAATGCTAGAGAATTCTGGAGCGGATATGATACACATGGATGTCATGGACGGCTCTTTTGTACCACCGATTACCTTTGGTGCACAAATGGTAAAAACGCTAAGAGAGCATACAAAGTTACCACTGGATGTGCATTTGATGATAGAAAATCCTCAAAACCATATCAAAGATTTTGCAGATGCCGGCGCAGATATCATCACTTATCACGCAGAAACTATTGCTGACAACAGAGCGGTAATCTCAATGATTAAAGAACTGGGAGTCAAGGTCGGTGTTTCCATCAAACCCAATACAAAGTTAGATGAAATCATGGATATAGTTGATCTTTGTGATATGGTGTTGATAATGACAGTAGAGCCCGGATACGGTGGACAGGAATTGATCTCTGAGACTATCGAAAAAGTAAGGTTACTTAGAGCACATGCACTACACCTTGACATACAGGTAGATGGAGGTATCAATGATGACACCATCGCTATAGCACTTGAAGCAGGCGCCAATGTAATTGTTGCAGGTTCGTACATATTTGGAGCAGATGATAAAAAAGCACAAATAGAAAAGCTTAGAGGATAATATGAAGAGTTTAATTGTCTTAGGAGGAACACCAATACCATTAAAAGAATATGTCAATGAAGATGTACTAATTATTGCAGCAGATGGTGGTGCTGACATATTGATTGCACAAGACTTTCTGCCAGATGTACTGCTTGGTGATATGGATTCTATCTCTGATTGTAACTATAATAAGTGCAAAGAGCATGATGTAAAGATCATTAAGCATCCCATCAAGAAAGATGTGACAGACGGACAGCTAGCAGTGAAGTATGCCAAAGATAACAACATAATTGACATTGATATTGTTTGTGCAGAAGGAAGCGTTGATCACTATCTAGGGAACTTATATCTACTGCTTTATGCAAAGAAAAATCAAATAACTGCAAAGCTTCATACCAAAGACATGACAGTACAAGCAGTCAGTGATACAATCATCATAAAAGGCAATGTTGGAAAAAGAGTGTCAATTGTTCCTGCAGATGGCGATATCACTGTAAGAAAAACCTCGGGATTGTATTATGAAATAGAAGATGATCTAACCATTTCATTTGGAGAAACCATTGGATTAGGCAATCATATGACAGCCAATAAAGCAAACATTTGTATGCAAAAAGGCACAGCTTTTGTGATTACACAAAAGAAATGAAAAAACACTTGAAAGATAGCTAGTATAGTGATAAAATAGTCGTGTTTTGACGCTATTATTCAGCGTAATTTTGAAAAAGTATATTAATTTTAATGGATAAAGCAGGTTATAAGGAGGCAATCATGGCTAGAAAATGTCAAATATGCGAAAAGAAATCATCACATGGGAACAATGTGAGTCACTCGCATAGAAAAACAAAAAGAACATGGAAACCAAATATCCAAAGAGTTCGTGCAGTTGTTGATGGAACAAAGAAAAGAATGTACGTATGCACCAACTGTTTACGTTCAGGAAAAGTAGAACGTAGCATGTAGCAAGACGAAGATCACAGCGCCTTTATTCGAATAGAGGGGCTGTTTTTTTTGTACAAATTTTTATATTATAACAATATATAGATCGTCTTCTTTGCCGTAATAGATTGATGAAATTACATTTTTAATATATAATTAACCAATGCAAAAACGCGTTTTAAAAACACTTGAATATCATAAAATAGTAG
>JAGLOK010000208.1 GCA_023139005.1 Clostridiales bacterium
ATATTTGTCATCTGATAAATATTTAGCTTTATGAGAAGATGAAAAATGTAATTCGAATGGTGTAGGATGAATAAAGTTTTTTGCATGATTTTCTAGGATTATACTTAGTTCAATATCTTTTTTTGGTAAATCACGCATGTGTATTATGGCACTAATCAATTCTCTTTTTTTGTGAAATCCAAAGGCTCTTTAACTACTATTAATAAATCTATATCGCTATTGTTTGTATAACAGCCCATAGCCAATGAGCCATGTAAATATATACCCACAAGGTTTTTGTCTAAAATATTCTTATATTGTTGAACAATAATATCTCATAAGGATTCATCATATATTTATTCGGATTACTTTCCATACCATACGATATCTGTGTAGTTTTGTGTATCCGTGTCTCCTTCTGTACTAAAGACCAAAATCTTTGAATCAGTATCTAATCCTAATTCGTCCGCTATACTTGGCTGGTTTTTCATTATATAGTCAATAAATCCTGTGCCAATAGCTCCTGATTCTCCTGATACTATTTTTTCATCATTACCTAAAGGATTGGCGAGTATTCTCATGCCATTTGCAGTCAGGATATCATCGCAAGAGAAAAAGCCGTCTGCAAAATTGCGGATAATTTCCCATGCTATAGGGTTTGGAACACCACAGGAAAGACCAGCCATTATGCTGTCCATCTCTCCTTTAATACCGTATGCTTTGCCATCACTTTCTATACCAGATGCATAAAAACATGCAGCTTTGTGTGGCTCCAAGATATATATTCTAGGACAGTTATTTTTATAGTGATTAGCAAAAACTGCAATCATTGCAGCTGCCATTGAACCGACACCTGCTTGCAAAAACATATGAGTGGGGATAGTGCTTTTGAGTTGATTGATTACTTCCCAGCCCATAGTAGAATAGCCTTGCATAACCCAGGTTGCAACTTGAGTATCCCCTTTACTCGCAGTATCTAATACAACTTCCCAGCCTTTTTCTTGTGCAAGTCTATCTACTTCGCGCACACACCAATCATATGTGTGGTCAGAGACGATGACTGTGCCTCCAAGGTTTTCAATTGCATCTATCCTGTCTTGCGCTGTTCCTTTTGGCATATAAACAATCGCTTTTTGGTTGAATTCGTTTGCTGCCCAAGCAACAGATTTTCCATGGTTTCCATCTGACGCCGCTGCAAAGACAAGGTTTCCTAGCTTTTGCTTCACATGTTCTGATTTCAAGTAATTAAAATCAATGTCATCAATATCAATATTGAGCTTTTTGCAGATGCAATTTGCAACAGCGTAGGCACCACCTAGAAGCTTAAATGCCTTTAGGTCTCCACGCTTTGATTCATCTTTTACAAAAAACTTAGATACTTTCAAAGAATGAGCAAAGGCATCTAAATTAACGAGTGGAGTTTGATTATATGCTTCACCCATAGACGCATGAAACTTGTATACTCTTTTTATTTGATCTTCTGAAAACAACTCAGTTTCCTTAATAAACTTGCTTGTTTTATTTTTGTTTAGTGCATATTTTATATAATCCATTTATCATCCTTATAGTTCAGATACTTTTTTGTTAAAGGCTACAATCAACTCATCCAACTTATCTGCTTGCTTGGGTATATCTGTCCAATAGCTATCATCTTCCCATTGTGCCATTATCTCTTCATATGTCTTGCCCTGCTGCTCAACCCAAGTGTAGTACTTTAGGTTGTGAACAGCTTTTCTGTCGTAGTAATTGAGCTCTTTAACATACTCTATATTTATACCATCAAAATACCTTGCATTGGCCTTATGCGCTGCTAATTCATCGAAGATACCTTCCTCTTGGTTTAACTCATCAAGGCGACTTTGATACATTTCCATAGAATCTGTTAATATAGTGACTACAACATCCGTTTCTTTCAATTCAAAGTATTTTGCATATTTGATTGCGGCAATAATGTTTGCAGCCCCTGAAATGCCAATCCAATCTAACTTGTTAATGATATCTTGTTTCACATCCTTGTCACGTAATAGTTTCTGCCCTGCTTTCTCATTGAACATCCTTATCCAATTCATAGGTATTTCGTCATCCACAGCGATTACCATATCTGTATTTTTTACATTGTGTATCCAAGGTATATGCTTATCACCAATTCCTTCTATTCTGTGTGCACCAAAGCCGTTGTTATAAATTGTAGGACATTGAAGTGCTTCAGCTGCGACTATTTTACTTTTGGGGAATATCTTTTTCAAGTAATCACCGGCTGCAATCGTACCACCGGAGCCTGTACTACTAATAAGACCATAGTAGTTCGAGTCATTATCCATCACTTCATTTAGAACAGATTTAATTGCACTTCCTGTTACTTCATGATGCCATAAGTAATTACCAAATTCATCAAATTGATTGAAGATCATTAAGTCCTGACCTGAGTTTCTTAGCTCCCAACATTTATCAAAGATCTCTTTTACATTACTTTCTGTGCCCGGTGTCTTTATCGTTTCACCTGCAACCTTACTTAGCCACTCAAATCTTTCTTTACTCATGCCCTCAGGTAGTATAGCGATTGATTCGCAAGAAAGAAGTGCAGAGTCATATGCACCACCTCTACAGTAATTGCCTGTGGATGGCCAGACAGCCTTTTGTGTTGTTGGGTCAAATTGTCCTGTAATTAATCTCGGAACTAAACATCCGAAAGCAGCACCTACCTTGTGTGAGCCAGTAGGTAACCATTTTCCACTTACCGCTATGACCCTAGCTTTTATGCCTGTAATTTCTTTCGGTATTTCAATATAATTGACATTACCGAACCCACCGCCTTTTTCGATCGGTTCATTATGCCAGCTTATCCTGAATAGATTCAATGGATTGATGTCCCATAGCCCCACATCCTTCAGTTTTGTTTTTACATCTTGGGGTACCACATCCGGATTTTTCATTTGAGCAAGAGTTGGTATTACTATTCCTTGTTCTTTTGCTCTTTGAATAGATTTTTCTTGTCGTTTTTTATCTATTGTTAAGTCAATCAGTTTATAATTACTCATTTTTATCTCCCATTTTATATAAGTCCAAAATTGGTTTTTCTCGTTTTACGAATTGTCCTCTAGATTTCTCGCCAATGTATTGATTATCTTTCACAATTACATCTCCACGCGAGACTACACAATCAATCCAACACTTAAGTTCCATCCCCTCGTATGGAGTGAAATCCACATTCTCATGAAGACTCTCATGTGTGATTGTATTGCTCATATTTGGATTAATGATTACAATATCTGCATCGCTACCTTCTTTTATCACTCCTTTTTTTGGGTACATACCGAATAACTTTGCTGGGTTTGTTGCACAAATATTTGCAAATATATTAGTAGATATTTTTTTTTCTAAGACACCTTTTGAAAACATTAGAGGTATTCGTGCTTCTACTCCGGGTAATCCATTTGGACATTTCGTAAAATCAGCTCTACCCATTTTTTCTTTGAGCTCAAAGTCAAAAGGGCAATGATCGGTAGCTATTGTATCTATATTACCATTTATTATATCCTGCCAAAGCATATCATTGTTTTCCTTTGCTCTAAGAGGTGGACTCAAGATGTATTTGATACCATCTTGTCTTTTGTAGTATTCATCATCTAAAACCAAATATTGTGGGCATGTTTCTACAAATAGGTTTTTCAATCCATTTTGTTTGCCCATGTTGATATATTCCATGCCTAAATGATTGGACAAATGTACGATGTACAATGGTACATCAAATGCTTTTTGGGTTATTCCAATTATTCTATTGATGGCCTCATTTTCACACTCAATCGGTCTGCTTCTTTCGTGATATATTGGAGCTGTTTGACCTCTTTTTATAAAATCCTGTCTTTTGCTCACAACATCATCATTTTCAGGATGAACAGCTATCATGATTCCCAGTTCTTTTGCTCTTTTCAGTACTGCATAAATATCTTCATTGGACAATTTATAATCATACGTCATGTATATTTTATAACTTGTGATTCCTTGCTCCATTAGGCTTTCCATTTTGCCCAAGACATCTTCATCAACATGTTGGATAACCCCATGAAAGCTATAATCTATTACAGCTTTGTTTTCTGCAAGATTGTGATAATGATTTATCTGGTGGCCTAAGTCGCAACCTTTAGGTCCAAAACCAATATGATCAACTATTGTAGTTGTTCCACCACATGCGGCAGCTATTGTTCCAGTGTAAAAATCATCCTGCGCAACAGCTATGCCAACATCTAGATTCATATGCGTATGAACATCGATACCACCTGGCAAAACATACATACCCGTAGCATCAATTACTTCATCGTTAGTGAGGTTTTTGCCAATCTTTTTAATAACACCATTCTTTATCAAGACGTCTGTTATTTGTGTGCTATATTCAGTTACGACTATACCATTTTTTATGACCACTTGATGTGAACCTACTTTCTGTATGCTGTGTTTTCCAATGGTAATTTTGTTCTATGTATACCGTCAAACTTCAGGTACGCGCCCGCAACTGCAGGAGCTGTTGGTATTGATGAAATCTCTCCGATACCTTTTGTGCCATATGCAAGATTAGTTCTTACATTTTTATTCACAAAAACAACATTCATGTATGGGACAGCATTCGCTCTAAATAATCCTAGTTTTGCATAAGTTTGCTGAGGTACGCAGTCAATAAGTACATAGTTTTCAGTCAGTGCGTAGCCCAACCCCATTACAATGCCACCTTCTACTTGACCTTCAGCGCTTTTTTTGTTGATTATTTTTCCTGCATCATATGCAGCATAAATCTTATTTGCCTTCCCATTATCATCAAGAACTACAACTTGCGCTCCGTAACCGTATGCAACATGACTGAAAGGGTTTTCTTTTGCAGAGTCTATGGGGTCGGTTTTACAGGAATATTCACCATAGTATTCTTCTTGTTCAAGTTGATCAATGGTTGCACCTTCATCTAAGCGTTTCTTTAGTTGTTCGCATGCTGTAATCATAGCTTGTCCTGTAAATAGTGTTTGTCTTGATGCAGTAGTTGTGCCCGAGTTTGGTGTCCTTCTGGTATCTGGTTTCTCTACGATTATCATCTCAGGTGGCATATCCAACGTTTGGCTTGCCATCTGTTGTAAAACTGTATCTAGCCCCTGCCCTACGCGTGCAGCGCTAGTTCTTATGTGTATTTTGCTGTTTTCAATAGATAGGATACAGCGGCCTGTATCAGGAACACCGACACCAAATCCATTGCTTTTAAAGGAAGCTGCTATTCCTACATTTTTATGACTGTCATAGACATCTTTCAATTCCAGAAGGCATTCTTGGAGAGCCGTCGTACAGTCTGCAATTTGTCCATTGGGCAATACTCCATTTGGTTTGATTGCATTTCTGTATCGTATTTCCCAAGGTGATATCCCGACTTTCTCTGCTAGCAGATTGATATTTGATTCAATAGCAAACATGCTTTGAGGAACACCAAATCCTCGAAAAGCCCCAGCTGGTGGATTGTTTGTATATACAGCCTTTCCCTTAATATCAACACTACTGTATTGATAGGGTCCTCCAGCATGTGTACATGCTCTTTGCAAAACAGGTCCACCCAAAGAAGCATATGCCCCTGTGTCTGACGTTATTCGCGCTTTGATCCCAGTTAACATACCGTCTTCATCACAAGCTGTTGTAAGGTCAATTTCCATTGCATGACGTTTTGGGTGCACATTGATACTCTCTTGCCTTGAAAGCTTGACCTTTACTGTTTTTTTCGTAATGTATGATGCAAGTGCTGCATGGTGCTGTACACTCATATCTTCTTTACCACCAAAAGCCCCACCGACTAGAGCGCTAATAATGTGTATTTTTTCTATATCAATACCTAGTATATGGGCAATTTCTCGTTGCTCATCGTATATGCTTTGGCTAGATGTGTGTAGTGTTAGGGTTTCTCCATCGCTGCTGCAAACTGCACACTCAGGTTCCATAAATGCATGTTCTGTAAATGGAGTATTATAAACATGATGCACAACATGCTTTGACTTTTTTATTACCTCTTCAACATTCTCCCCTCGCTTAACACTATCATGCCTCAAGACATTACCGTTTTCATGTAATAAGGGTGCGTTTTTTTCTAATGTCATACTTGGTGAAGTTATAGGGCGAAGAGGGGTATATTTGATATTGACTAGTTTTTTTATTTCATTTAGAGAGCTTTCTTTTTCTGAAACTACTAGTGCTATAGAATCACCAATGTATCTTGTAGTATCACCCTGCGCGATAAAAGTATCCCAATCTTTGACTATATGTCCTGACTTGTTATTTCCGGGAATATCATCTGCTGTGATTATAGCGATTGTATCCGGATGTGATATTGCACCTGTGATATCAATGTCATCTACGATTGCTCTTGGATACTTGCTTCTTATAGCACTTGCAAATACCATGTCTGGAAATTCAAGATCGTCAACATATTTTCCTGTTCCTAGTGTTTTCGTTGTTGCATCTATTCTGAAGATATCATCTAGAATTCTTGGCGAATTCTCAGAGCTGGGTACAGGCTTGTTCTCTTTTATATACTCTGCTGCCAGTAGTATTGCTTCAATTATTTTCTTATATCCGGTACATCTACAAATGTTTCCGACTAAAGCCTTCGCAACATCTTTTTCTGTGGGAGTTGCTTTCTTATCTAATAGTGCTTTTGCACTGATTACCATACCAGGGATACAGAAGCCGCATTGAACAGCACCTGTACTTGCAAAGCTATATGCATATACTTCTTTTTCATAATCTGATAAACCATCTACTGTTAGGATGGTTTTTCCTTCGAGATTCTGCAATTCCTGTGTGCATGCATTTTTTGACATACCATCAATTAATACTCTGCAGGTACCACAAGCGCCTTCACTACAACCATTTTTCACTGATTTTATACCCATGTCATCTCGAAGGAAGGGCAACAAGCTTTTATCCAAATCAGTTTGGATTTGTGAACCATTTATTTTAAATGTAACCAACTTGCACCTCCTATATTATTAAATAGCTGTAATTTGCTTTTATAGTATCAATAATACCTTTTAGCTCATGCGAAATATTATCATCATAGATATTGCATATCATTACTTCGCTTATTTCATTTCTAATCATGACACTGTTATTATCAACGAAATACACACCCTTGTTTGTACTGTCCCTAAAGTCTTCTTCACTCCAAAACAAGGTTATCTTATCCTTATAGGGATCCCCAATGTGTGGACAGAAGACGCCGCAGTTTCCACATTCATTGCACATTCCATCAATGTGAAGAATCTGGGACTTTCCTAATATCATTATACTAATATTGGCTCTATTTGGACACACCTCGCAACACAGTTCACAGACTTGCTCGCATGATAGACACCTTTTGCTATCTGATGCATTCATAGAAGCATCCTTTAAAATTGCTCTGTTTTGCTGTATCACACTATTATCTATTTGTAACTCCACTTTTACAAAATCATGTTCTATATGTAGTTTTGATAAGATATCCTTTGCAATTATTTTGCTATCGGCTATGGCCTTTACGACTGTTGCTGCGCCTTTTTTGCAATCTCCTGCAATGTATACATTTTTGATGCTTGACTCATTGTTTTCATTTAATACTGCATAGTGATTGTTCTCTTGTGTTATGTGGTTTTTTGTTAAATGCATTGTATCTACTCTTGCTCCGGTTGCAGATATCACAGTATCGTACTCTAACCTTTTTGTCTGCTTTGTTGGAACTACTTTTCTGCGTCCATCTGCACCTTTTTCTGCAAGCTCCATTGCTTGTACTTCCAATGTTTTTCCATCATATGAAATGGGCGAGAGTAATTCTTTGAACTCAACATTATCAGAAAGCGCAAGTTGTATTTCTTCAGGTTCAGCCGGCATATATTCTCTTGTTCTTCTATAGACGATATCAACTTCTTTTGCACTCTTTGTTCTTTTTGCAGCTCTTGCACTATCCATAGCAACATCACCTGCACCAATCACTGCAATCTTACTACCAAGATCAATATCAGAGTAATCAGGTTTTGCTTTTTCTAGGAATTCTAGTGCATCGAGGATATTATCTTTGTCTTCTTGAACAGGGTTATATCCTTTTTCCCAAGCTCCAGTTGCTATAATTATATAATCATATTCTTTTTTCAAATCTTCTATACTATAATTCGCATCGATGCCATATTTGAAATCCACACCAGTATTTATAGCCATATTATAATCCAAATCAATATCGTTTTGGTGTATTCTAAATTCAGGGATTATGTACTGTACGATGCCCATTGGGCTATCTCTTTTTTCAAGCACTGTCACATCAACACCATTACGCCTGAGATATGTCCCTGCTGCAACACCAGCTGGGCCTGCTCCAATAACAACAACCTTTTTGTTTGTTTTCAAGGGAACCTTTTTGATATTATCAACAAACCTTTGCTGTGCATTTTCTACAGCAATTTTTTTTGCATTCCTGATCTGCAATGGCGTCTCATAGTCCAGCCTTGTACATTTGTTTTGACAATTATGATCGCATATTAAAGAAAGTATGCTGGGAGTCGCATTATCAATTGCAATGACTTCAAAGGCTTTGTCGTATTGCTTGTTTGCTACATAATATAGATATTCAGGAATTTGCTGCTGAATAGGACATCCGCCATCTTTGCAGGGTGCTTTGTAACAATCATATAGAGGAAGGATGGAGTCAGTTTTTCTGGATTTACCTTCCCTTGCATTCTTCACAAGATGAATGTCTTTTGATATATTATCAGCTAGTTTTTTTAACTCTTCTACAGCTATTCCCTTTAGGTTGGTGTCAACATTTTCTGCTGTTTTGCTTAATTGTTGAATCCTTGAGTACCCTCCGGGTTTCAAAATTGTTGTACATATTGTTATAGGTTTGATTCCAACTTTGAGCAAGCTTTCTATATTGAAAAAATCAGCACCACCGGAATAGGAAATAGGTAGATTTCCATCAAAATAAACACTCAACTCTTTTGCGACATTGATGCTTAGTGGGAATAATGCACGTCCTGACATGTACATGAATTCACTTGGAAGTTCGTTTTCTTTTGCTTGTACCGGGAAAGTGTTTGTCAGCTTGACGCCAAATTCTAAATTCTCCCTATAGGCGATTTTTTGCAATCTTTCAATTAATAAAACGGCATCACTAAACTTCAAGTCTTGGTCAAAGTGTCGTTCACCAAAAGCAATATATGAATAACCCATTTCATCTAAGATATTTCGAACAAAGCCATATCCCAATAGTGTTGGGTTACACTTTATATATGTGTGCAATTTCTTTTTTGTCAGAAAGTAATCTGCGATTTTCTCAATTTCCTCTGGAGGACATCCGTGCAATGTGGATAGTGTAATTGATGAAGAAATGACAGGAGATATGTCTTCAATATGTTCTTTGGTAAGTTTTTTAAACTTATTTATATTCGATAGTAGATAGGCTGTGCAGCTCTTCCAGATAGCTGTTTTGCTTGCATCTGACATATTATTTATAAAGTCATCGATTTTCTTAGAAGTGATTCCTTCAAAGTCATAGCCAACACTCATATTGAATATGCAACTTGATTCTTGGCCTAGGTCCAACTCTATAGCAGCAACGTGTACAGCAAACCATCCCTTTACATACTCTTCATATGCTTGTGCTACGGTTAGCTCTGTAGACCATTCGCAGTTATATCCTTCATCCTCTGCATTGATGCAAGGTCGCGCGATGCATTTACGCAGGTCTTCGCCATCGATAGTTTGTACAGTCTTAAGCTCTAAAAATCGTGCACCGGATATATACGCAGCGATTAGGTTTTGTGCAAGCTGAGTATTTGGCCCTGCTGCAGGTCCAATTGGGCTATCGATATTAGTTCTAAGTATTTTGACAGTATTACCGGAAGTATTTTTATAGAATTTGCTTTTATCTATACCAAAAACAGTACTATCATTGGCATATTCATAAATCATCCAATCCATTAACTTTTCAAATGGAATAGGTGTCATTATTTCACTCAATTTATGACCTCCTAGTTAAGCTAATTAAAGGTTTAGACTCTTTCCCAAAAATCTTTTGCAACACTTTGTGATTTGTGATATATTTCATTTTCATCAGCAGTGAGCACAACCCTGTCTTTCATTACGTATTGTCCGTTGATTATAGTAGATACTACGTTTCTCCCTGAAAAGCCAAACAGTATATGAGAATTGATATTATTTTCATTCATTGGTGTGGGTGGCGTATAGTCCACTACAATTATATCTGCTAGTGCATCTTTTTCTATGATACCTAGTGGTTCTTCAAAAAACCTGCTACAAATAGTCGCATTATTATCTAATAGCATTTGTGGCGCTTCTTTCCATGCAACACTTGGGTCGCGATGTTCATGCTTATGAATGATGTTTGCAACCTTAAGCGATTCAAACATATCTGTTGTGTAGCCATCAGTACCAAGGCCAACCAGAATATCTTTTTGCATCATTGATAAAACATCCGAACATCCAACTGCGTTTCCCATGTTTGATTCGGGGTTGTGCACTACAATGCTATCTGTTGATTTTATTATATCAAGTTCATGATTATCCACATGTATGCAATGTACAGCGATTGTATTTACACCGAGTATTTTCATATCAAAGAGTCTTTCAACAACTCTTTTGTTGTATTTTTCCTGACTATCTTCTAAATCTTTAGTACCCTCTGCGACATGCACATGGAATCCCGTATTGTTTGCAGCATTAACACATTTTTCTAGCGTCTCATCTGAGAGTGTAAAGGATGCATGCAATCCAAACATCGCTTTGATCATATCGTTATTTTGTTCTTTTGCATATTCTATAAAGTCAACATTTTCCTTGATGCCTAGGTCAGTATTTTCTATACCGTCTCTATCTGAAACTTCATAGCATAGTGATGTTCTGACTCCCAATTCTTTTGCAACTTCTGCTATTGTAAAAAGACTTCCTGTTACCTGACCTGCACTTGCATGGTGATCAAATACTGTTGTTACGCCATTTTTAATACAATCAATGTACGTTGTATATGCACTGTATTTTATTTCAATTAATCCCAGTCCTCTATCCAACCGCCACCATAGATTTTCTAGTACTTGAGTGAAGTTTTTTGACACCTTCGCATCATTCAATACCATACCCCGAGCCATCGCACTATAGATATGATTGTGAGTATTTATGAGTCCCGGCATGATAATCTTACCCTTTACATCATAAAACTCACAGTTTGCATATTTTCTTTTCATCTCGGAAGTTATTCCATAATCAATAATTTTATTAGCACTGATTGCAACACAGCCATCATTGATTATTGGATTTTCTATATTTCTTGTTATTAGTATTCCATTTCCAATCAGTTTTGTCATATGCAATCCTTCCTAAGATATTATGGTACGATAGTTGTTCCGGTTTTGCCGCTTAATCCATCTGAAAGCTTATCAAGTGAAGTGATCAGTGTTTTGCATTTTGGATTTTCACGTACCACCTGCATAGCTGCCTGCACTTTTGGCAACATTGAGCCTTTCTTGAAGTGACCTTGCTTTATATATTCTTCTGCTTGCTTGCAATTCATTTTATCGATTGCTTCTTGATTTGGTTTATGATAGTTTAATGATACTTTTTCAACATTCGTAAGTATTACAAAATAGTCTGCATGTATGAGCTTTGCAAGCTTGGCGCTTGAAAAATCCTTATCTATAACTGCAGCGACGCCTTTTAGGTGATTTCCTTGCTCAATAACGGGAATGCCTCCACCACCGCAGGCAATAACCAATTGTCCTGCATCCAATAATGTCTTTATCGTTTCGCTTTCAACAATATGCTGTGGTTTGGGAGAAGCAACAACTTGACGATAACCTTCGCCTTCTATCATTATTACATGCTCACCTTTTTTTCTGCCTTTTTCAGCCTGTTGTTCAGATAAAAACAGACCAATTGGCTTTGTTGGATTCGAAAATGCCGGATCATCTTTATCCACTATTACTTGTGTAATAACAGTAGACACAGGGATATTCATTCCTTGGTTCAATATTTCTTCTCGCATTACATTTTGAAGATCATAACCAATGTATCCTTGGGTGATGCTAACACAAACAGACATTGTAAATTCATCAATATCATGGTTTATTTTGTAGCTGTCAAAGCAATCTAACATCAATCCAACTTGGGGACCGTTGCCATGTGTTAGGGCTATTTCATAACCTTCTTTTAATAGTGCGACTATTTTTTTGCTGGTTTTTTGTACAGCTTCCATTTGCTCATGAAGGTTTTTACCCAATGCATTGCCGCCTAATGCTATTACAATTCTTTTACTCATTTTACTATCCTCGCCATCTTTTTGAGTTACTGTCCAATAACTCCATCAAAACAGATTCAGGATTTCTTGTTTTACTCAAGAATATCATAGCTGCAATTACATATGGCTTGTATCCTGCTTCTTTGTATAGAGGTATTCTGTATCTATCAAAAACACTTGCAGATACTTCGCCTTGCTCGCATGATACACCTGAAATGTCGGCAGGTAGACAATGCATATACAATGCTTTTTTATCCTTCGTCAAATTCATCATCTCTTCTGTGCATTCCCAGTCTTTGTGTTGTGCATTTTGGAATAATAATTCTTTTTCTAATTGCTCTATACCGTCCATATCATTGTTGCCGTACAGTTGAGTCCTCTTTTGCATGGCCGCAAATGGTGCCCAACTTTTCGGGTAGACAATGTCTGCATCTTTAAAAGCATTACCCATATTATTTGTTACTTCAAAATTTCCGCTGGAAGCAGTGGCGTTTTTTCTCGCAATATTTTCAACATCATTCATAATCTCATAGCCTTTAGGATGTGCAAGTGATACATCCATACCAAAGCGTGTCATTAATCCTACGATGCCCTGTGGAACAGATAGTGGTTTTCCATACGAAGGGGAATATGCCCAAGACATCGCGATTTTCTTTCCTTTTAAGTTTTCAACACCACCAAAGTGGTCGATGATGTGTGCCATATCTGCCATAGATTGTGTCGGGTGATCGATGTCACATTGTAGATTTACGAGAGTGGGTCTTTGTTCAAGCACTCCATCTTGATTTCCTTGCTTAACAAAACGCGAAACATCTCTCATGTATGTATTACCTGTACCAATGTACATATCATCACGTATGCCAACAATATCTGCCATGAATGAAATCATATTTGCAGTCTCTCTTACCGTTTCTCCATGAGCAATCTGGGATTTCCCTTCGTCAAGGTCTTGTACTTCCAAACCCAATAGGTTACAAGCACTTGCAAAGCTAAATCTTGTTCTTGTAGAGTTGTCTCGAAATAAAGATATTGCAAGTCCGCTATCGAATATTTTTGAAGATATATTGTTTTCTCTCATTTTTCTTAGAACATCAGCTACATTGAATACACCTTGCAATTCATCATCTGATTTTTCCCAAGTCAATAGAAAATCGTTGTTATACATTTTAGTCAAATCTAATTTACTTATTATGTTTATCAATTTTTTGATATCTCTCATGTTGACACCTCTTATTGTTTGCTTTCTTCTTTATTATAACATTTCGGTAATGCAGCATAGATTGCGGCACATTTTACAAGATCATTTTTCCACGTGCGTTCATTCGGTGCATGGGCTTGAGCTTCTTTGCCGGGACCAAGTCCAATGCAAGGTATATTGTATCTTCCCATTATTGAAACTCCATTGGTAGAAAATGTCCATTTGTCTACTTTTGGAGGTCCATACATGCCGCTATATGCATCAACCATTGATTTTGTTGCAATGTGATCTTCTGGGGTAACCCAAGTAGGGAAATAGCAATCAGTAGGGTAGACGAGTCCTGTATATGAGGGTCTATCATACTCATACATTGTGACTTCAGCGCTATATTTTTTTACAGACTCCAATGCTTCAATCTCTTCAAGAGCCATCTTGTATGTTTCTCCATTTGTTAATCGACGATCAATAGAAATGGTGCAACTATCTGCAACTGCGCACCTTGATGGTGATGTGAAGAAGATTTCAGATACTGCAAGTGTTCCTTTTCCTAAGAAATCATCTATATGCAACCTATCATTAAGTGCTTTTACTTCAGCTAGGATTTCTCCCATTTTATATATAGCATTGTCTCCTCGCTCTGGAGCAGATCCATGGCAGGATATACCTTGTACATCAACTCGGATTTCCATCCGTCCTCTTTGTCCTCTATATATATTTCCGTCCGTAGGTTCAGTAACCACAACAAATTCAGGTCTAATATTCTCTTCGGTTATTATATACTGCCAGCATAGGCCGTCACAGTCTTCTTCTTGTACAGTCCCTGTCACCAGCACAGTGTTTCCTGCAAGCAAGTTTAGGTCTTTCATTATTTTTGCACCGTATACAGCACTTACAATACCACCTAATTGATCAGATGCACCTCTTCCACCGATTTCATTGTCAGTTTCAAAGCCTTTATAGGGATCAAAGTCCCAATTCGCTTTGTTTCCCACGCCTACTGTGTCGATATGTGCATCATATGCGATGATCTTTTTGCCATCACCCATGAAACCGAGTATGTTTCCCATTTCATCTATATTTATTCTATCGAAAACTAATAGTTCCATTTCCTGCTTTATTCGCTGGATTACTTTCTTTTCCATTGCGCTTTCACCGGGAATAGCAATTAAATCTCTTAAGAATTTTGTCATTTGCTCTTTGTAGCTATTTGCTGTGTTTTGTATAAGTGTAAAATCTATCATATTTGCCCCTTAAGCTTTATAGTTAAACAAACAATTAAAAATTGTTTTATCATATAAGGTGTGTTTTTATAAGTAACAAATAATTGAATCAAATATTCTTGTTTGCATGAAAAACATAAATAAAAAATGCATACTATAGCGATTTTTATAAACTATAAACTATTGTATATAGTTTAACTAATATTTTTAAATGTATCATTTATGATAGGCTTTGTCAATTTGATAGGAATATGCTTAAAAAAAGCCTGTTTCAAGAATGTGATGATAGTTCATTGTATCGAAATTTTGATATAGATTTAATTGTTTTGGAGTGAGATAATAAGTTAATCAAGATGCTTTCAAAGAAAATATGGAGAAGTGTATAATTAGAGGACTTCTATGAAGATATAGAATAATGAATGATTACAAATTGCAGGAAGATATACAATGCACCCAAAAGAAAGATTAACAAGAATATTTGAAGGCAAAGAAGTTGATCGTTCAGCAGTGAAGCTGTGATATACTGAAAATGAAAAATTAATCAATATACACTAACTTATTAATATTGATTTTTTCTGATGTAGGGAATCTATCTGATATATTCATTTATTTTACTTACCAGTCACAATTCTTTTCATAAAACATATCTAA
>JAGLOK010000209.1 GCA_023139005.1 Clostridiales bacterium
CCCCAAGTACTCATGCTGATATGCAGGCAGATTCACAGAGCGCAAATGCTCCGCCTCCAAGATGAACGCCTCCCCCAGCCAAGCACGAGGAACAGATAGATAATCCGACGCATGGTACAGCCGCGATTCCTTTGAAACCAGCACCTCCATGTTCACCCAACTCGATGTAGACCGAGGCGGATTGTACGAGTAAAACACCTGAGGCTTTTCGCCCCCACGCATGAACGTCTGGTTCACCACACGGATCTCCTCCATACCGCAAAACTCGTCCAGCTCCTCATACCAGATGTATTTGAAATACCCGCGCGCAAGCTTTCCCGAGCGCACCTTTTTGGGATTGTCCACCCCACGAAATAGTATCTTCTGCCCCGTTGGCAAATACGTAATACGCATAGGCGACACACAGCTATCCCAGTACGACGTCACCCCAAGGATATCAATGGCCCACAGGAGCTGCTCAAACACCGACTCGCGCAACGTCTCCTTGACTTTTTTTAGCGCCACCGCGTTGGCATTCTTGTTGCGCATCATCCCCAGGATAATCATGATCGATACAAACGACGACTTACAAGAACCACGCCCCCCACCGAGGAAATACTCCATGTGCGCTTCGTCCTTTACATCACGATATAACGTGTGAAACGATGGTGCAATGATAGTGCTCAAGCTCGTTTCGCTTCGCTTATTTTCTTTCACTCGTCTATCGCCTCCTTCGAGAAAGTCGCTTTCGCTGTTCGATTCAAATAAAGTGAATTCGAATCGAGTGTCTTACCCGTCACTAGAAACTCACCTTGCTCGTGCATTCTAGTGACGGGCGCTTATGTTCTGCATATGATTGATTTACGTTGGACTTTTTCGGTTCATGCCCGTAAAAGTCATTCTCTTCTGTGCGCTATATTCCTCTGTGGAGGATTATTTGTAAATTGATCTATTGTTGTGCATTAATAATCTGCTCAAAAAAACTCACAGCGCATGGCTGTGAGTTTTAAATATCTAGTATTTATTCAATTCGTTATGTAAAGCAGCTATTTCCCACACATTTCAAGACGCTATAAAAATGTTATGAGGCTGGGTAAAGGTTTTGCAAAGTAAAACCTACTACAGCTTGCCAACTGCAAAAATAAATGGTGCGATAATAAGGGAGCTTAGTCCCCGCTTTATCGCAAGATATACTAAATGACGAGCGAGGGATAAGTAATATCGCACAGAAATCATGCATTTTTAGAGCTTCTAGCTTCTAATTGAACAATGCCTTCTTGACTACTTCACTCGCAAACCCACTGATCGAAACCTTCACCGCATTGAACGTATCTTCCCCCATCTTCTTCATTAGGATTTTGCTTTTAACAACCGCTACTTGTGTTCTGGGCGTTTCCGCCAGCAAGTCCGGCACACATTCACGGATAACGTCCTTTTCTTTATCGGACAGCTTATCGTCCAAATCAAGCAGTTCGTTAATTGATGCAAGATTTGACACAGTCCACGGGAAAGGCTTGCCACAATTGTAGCAGTAAGCGGGAGACCGCTCCAGTTTGTTCGAGGTTATGACGCTGTCAATGTGAATGCGCCCTTGAATAGGAGAATCGCATTGCTCGCATTTAATGATGGTACCCTGCCCACATTTGGGACAAAAAGACTTGGCTAAATCGGACAGTTCGTTAACCGCATCAATGACATGCCCGTTCTTGCAAATTTGTGCTGTTTCATAATAGTTCATGATATCACTCCAATATACTACTAGAATATGCTATGAATATTATACCACTTTCACCAAATAATATAAAGAATTATGCAAAGAAGCCATTTACCGACATCAATAGCAATCTATTCAGTCCCCTATCCACAATCTACAAAAACTTCGCACTATTTTTGCCCCTCCTCTACCGTGAGTAGATTATCCCGTTAATCAGGATAAATTTTCTATTATCAAGTCTATCCCCTCCCCCCAAGACGCTATAGAAATGTTGTGAGACTGGGTGGGATTCGTGAATATATGAGTGAGCGTACCGAAACGTACGTGATCGAATATGTTGCACGGATATCGCACAGAAATCACTCATTTCTAGAGTGTCGCTCCAAAATCATCTATGATGATAGGCACCTGTTGGACGTTAACATTCTCCACCAACATCCCATACCGCTTCGCCAACAGCTCTGCTGCCTTGTTTCGCTCCCGCGGTGGCATGTCGATCTCACCACGCATGACTTGTGATAGGTATATCATGACTTCCTGTGCGTCGGCGATTTTTGCAGATCTTATGCTTTCTAATTTCTCTTTGATATGTTCTTGAACCTCGTCTCGTGCCATCAATTTACACGCACCGGTACGCGCGGAGTTTTTTCCTTTGGCACCGACGTATATCGCCTGATAGGCCCGCGTTGCGTTGAGGTCTTTGATGTATTCGTGGCAGAATAGGATTTGTTTGTTAGTCATACTACACTCCGTTTCGTATTGTCGATTCAAAAAAAGTGAATTTGAATCGGGTGTCTTGCGATGTACCAAAAACTCGGTTTCTATTTCCAAGCTTTAATTAATGACACAATGGTCAATAATTCTATGCTCCATTATTTCTCATTGTATGCCATGAGTATTTTCCTGCTTTTATAGACAAAGTACGTTTCGCCTTTGGCTACACTCTACCCTCGTGCATTTTGGTACATCACGCTTTTGTTGTGCTTCTGAAATATTAAAAAGGACTTTCTCCGCGCATGTCGGTGAAAGTCTTTCATCTTTGTTTTATACATTGAGCTTGCCCTACGGGGCGAGGATTACCTATTGATACACACTACTATCGTATCATGGATCGGGGTGTAAAACTCTGTAATACAACCGTAACACAATTTTAAGCAGACTCAAAAGTTTTGCTTGCAAAACTTACTACAGCATGTCAACTACGAAAGTATATCGCATACAACGAGAAATTCGCACGAAATGTGAATTGACCGTTGTGCCATCCGCAACGGCTTGAATTAATACAAATGAAAACTGATATCATCCCACAAAGACAGTAAGGATATATCTAAAAGTTTTTCTCATTCTAAACATGGATTTTCATAATTTGATTGCAATATTCAGGCACTTAGTATAAGATACACTTCGAGTGCCAAACTCGTGGGGTAGAATTCATGCGTAAGCAAGATGATTTTTACCAGAATCAACAAAACGAAAGCAGAGCATTTGCAATGCATTCTTAATAGTATTTTACTCCTTAAGAGATGGTACTTGTACTGTCTCTTTAAATATATAGTCGCCCACTCATTCGCATTCGCTGTTCGTGTGCATCGCAAATATATAAAGGACTTTCTCGGCACATGTCCGTGAAAGTCTTTCACCTTCTTGTTTCTATATTGGGTTTGCCCTACTGGGTAAGAATTGCCTAATGCTACACACTAATATAGTATCACATATTAATCTGTAATCGTCTGTAATACAACCGTAACACAATTTTGAGCAGACTACCACCTTCTCTGTCTTGACTACTCCACATCCGTTTGGCTTTTGCATGTCAAGGGCGCACGAAGTGCGTGTATTTACCCTTTACGTGCAAAAGTCAAACTGATATACTCCCACAAAGACAGTAAGGATATATACACATCCGTTTCGCAAGAACATTAGCATCTAACCTATCGACAACCTTGCGGTCGCTCGAACTAAATGAGCAGGCATAGGATATCTCATTTTCCAAACAAAGCTAATTGGCTTTTCGCCTTCATGACTAATATAGTCCACAGGACCTAAGAAATAGTAAGGCTGTGTTATTGTACCTATATTCCTATATTCACGAACAAATAAAAGTATTGTATTATCAGTCGCTTTTTGATTTATATATCGCTGACCAGTTTTAGATAATTCACGAGTGTTCGATTGACTTTGCCAATGAAACAAGCTTTCACTAATCGCATAATCCTTATACATAGTAGTTGGAGAATAATCATTGTCATTTTTACTTAATGTAATGAAAAATATATCAGTTTTTACAGCTTTTATATGTAGAACTCCAGATTGAACAGTGTGATTCTTTTGTAATGTAAAAAAATCTAGTCCAGCTAGTACTTCAACTTGAGTGTACTGACAATGTAATTTCAGCGCACAGTCAAAAGGTAATTCTAAAGTTGGTGAAACTAGTTTTATATTGTCCATTTTATACTTTAACAACATAGCTAGTTCTTCACACATAACAGGATTATCAAGCAATTTCAAATAAGCATCCTCTATGCTCTCAAACTTTTGTTTATTGAATATTGTGAGAAAAAACATAATGCAATATCTTTTTTCGACATCTTCAAGATTTGAAACCTCAACATCACCTTTTTCTAATATTGTTAGAATGAATCTGATATATGAAATATCATCAATATGAGCAATTTTCAACATCCCTTTTAAAAGAATACCTTCATCATTTTCACTAAAATCTTCTAACATCTCAGCATCTACAAGTGCCCTTGACCAAGAAGTTCTTTTATATAAATCAATTGGTGATAGTTTATAATATTCCAAAAATCTCTCAAACGTTAAGTTCTTACCAGTATTGCTTGTGAAGTTATAGATTTGATTAACTAGCATACCCTTGCTAATTCTAATAGCTTGTTTAATATTATCTAAAATATATTCTTTAGATTTTCTCTCAAGTTCAATAGAGCACCCAGCAGGCAAATGAGGAAAGCCATCTGCTAGTTCCTTGTCCAAAGATTGATTCGTGCCCTCAATCAGAGCTCTATATTTTAAATCATACCTATAATTCTTATTTGCTTGTCCCACAAAATCTAGAACAGTTAAGCAGTCCTTACCATCAACCAACCTTAGCCCACGCCCAAGTTGTTGCAAAAATACAGTTAAGCTTTCAGTAGGTCTTAGGAATAAAACCGTGTCAACTTCAGGAATATCTACACCTTCATTATATAAGTCTACAACGAATATAAAGTTGATATCTCCACTCAATAACCTTTTTTGAACTGTACTCCTTATTTCCTTATCAGAATTTGACGTTAAATATTCAGAAGGTACTCCATGTCCATTAAATTTACGAGACATAAACTCAGCATGTGCTTGTGATACACAAAATCCTAATCCTTTAACTCTTTTAATATCCAATACTGTTTTTATCGTCTTTTCTAATATCATATCCGCTCTTCTATCATCGCCAGTATATATATTTGTCAATTCACTAGTTACATATCCACCACGTTGCCACTTAACTTGCGAATAATCAACACTGTCAGTTATCCCAAAATACTGAAATGGAGAAAGCAGCTTTCTATCTATCGCATCTGGAAGTCTTATTTCAGCAGAAATATGGTCATCAAAATAGTGTTTAATCTCAAGTCCATCAGCACGTTCTGGAGTAGCCGTTAATCCTAATAATGATTGAGGATTTATATGCTCAAGTAAAGTCCTATAGCTTGGAGCCGCCGCATGATGGAATTCATCAACTACCACATAATCATAGTAATTTGCTTCAACTTGTTCATATAATTTTCTTGAATTATACGTCTGTATTGAAACGAAGATTTGCTCCATTTGAGAGGGCATGTTTCCTCCTACCATTTTGTCCCCATAGTTTTGATCTCGTAGTACTCCTCGAAATGAATATAATGATTGATTTAGGATTTCCTCTCGATGCGCAATAAACATCAATCGAGGTTCACGCTTAAAGTTTTCAATAAATCTTTTTCTAAAGCTTTTGAAATCGAATGCCGCAATCATTGTTTTTCCTGTGCCAGTTGCTGCAACGATCAGATGTTTTTTTCTTTGTTGCAGTTCTCTTTCTGCTTGTATACCTTCAAGTATCTCTTTTTGAAATGGATATGGAATAAAATCAAAATTCGGCATTATAAACTCATGAGTATTCCCACTTGATTTTTCGCCCACTAGAGCTTTTTCTAGTTTCTTTCCATCGCCTTTTTTAAAGTTTTCGAATTCACTATCATGCCAATATGTTTCAAATGTTGCTCTAATTTTATCCCATTGAAAAGGTTGTTCATATTGGCTGATCTTAACATTCCATTCAAGACCATCAGTTAGAGCGGCACTTGATATGTTTGAGGAACCAATATAAGCAATCGAAAAGCCTGTATGTCTTTGAAATAAGTAAGCTTTTGCATGCAATCTTGTTCTTCTAGTATCATAGCTTATCTTAACTTCAGTATTATTCAAATTACTTAAATATTCAATGGCTTTTGTCTCAGTAGCACCCATGTAGCTTGTAGTAATTATTCTTAATCTGTTATTTGGATTTGATGTGAACTCCTCAAGTGCTTCACGAAGTATTACAATTCCAGTCCATCTTATAAACGAGCAAAGTATATCTACTGTATCACATGAAGTTATCTCTTTCTTGAGTTGTGAAACAAGCGAAGGATCTTGTCTTGTTCCTGTAAGCAATGCTCCTAGTGCAAGTGGTGTGTCAGGTCGTGGTTTTTGATAGGTAATAACTTCGTCCATAATGGACATCAATCTCTGTGCTGTTTCAGAAATTTCATGCCCTTCTACATCAATTTTATTATTATTTAGAACTGAAATGATTTCATTGCATATACTAATTTGCTTATCAGTTTTATTGTCTAAATCTTTATCATTTTTTACTTGCGATAATCCTTGTGCTATAACTCTATATAAATACTGAGCTAAATAGTCCTCACTATCAACGCTACTTAATAACTTTAAGTCTTTTCTATTATCATCGATTGCATCTAGTTTAAGCTTTAGATACCCACTAACAATCTCTTCATATAACCCTGTTTTCATGTTTTACTCCTATTCAATGAAAATATTATCATATTTGATATAATATCACATGTTTCATTAAGATTATACGATTCCCTCATTCACGCTTCCCAGAAACTAAAAAAAAGACCATCCGCAGACGGTCTTCATTAATCTATCAATTATATATTTTTATAAAAAGCGTAAGTTTCCTTACTTGCGTGCCTTAGCCACATCAATTGAAATCGAGCGATTGCGAATCCGCACGTCAGAGTTATTGATGCCGGTTAACACAGCTTGTTTGTGCTGTTGGGCAACTTCCACAAAAGAGAAGTTTTCAAAGATGTCCACCTTTCCAATGGAAGATGAAGATATGCTTGATTCACCCGCTATACAGCCGACGATGTCGGAGGCGGAGATGCGGTCTTTTTTGCCCACGTTGATGAAGAATCGTACCATGTTCGCTTCACGCGCTCCGGAATGTTTTGCATCCGCGTCCACCGAGGGTGCAATGGCTGCAACTTTCTTTTCCAAAGCCATGCGCAGCAAGACAGATGCGATCTTTCGCTCGGAGTGTCCCTTCGCTTTGATCATGTCCAACAAAGTGAAGTACTGATCTCCAGCAGGAAGTTCCATCTCAAGCAAGAACGATTCAACGTACTTATCATTGAGAGATGACTCTATTTCACGACGAGACGGTAACTGGCGAGATTGAATTCGCACTTTCGCATACCGTTCGATTAGTTGAAGTCTTTTTTTGTCATTTTTACCACATACTAGTGTGACGGCACGACCCTCACGACCAGCGCGACCGGTACGACCGATGCGATGAAC
>JAGLOK010000021.1 GCA_023139005.1 Clostridiales bacterium
CTCCTGTATCTTTCTTTTATTTCTATAGATAAACCCGTTGATCATATTGCACAACAGCAGCGAGGGAATAGAGATAAGCAGATAGAACAACACAAGCTGAATCGAGTATCCAAAAATGAGTATAAACGACATAACGATTATCCAATAGAGAGCAAAAAATACAATAGCAAAACAAACTGATTTTTTGAGCCAACTACCATCAAACATATCTTTTATATAGTAATAAAACAGCGGCAGCAATGCGCCGGCAAGTGACAAGGGAGCCATCAAGCCAATATAGTACCAAGTCTCTGCACCATTGGGAATACTATAGTCAAACAGTTGAAGCTGTTCAAACAATACATGAAAAGTAAACATGAGGGCTGGAAACAGAAAAAATCCGATCACTCCAGAAACAACAGCTTTTTTCCTTGGTGGAGCAATCATTTCTGTGATTACAATATCTTTTTTAAAAAGTATCGATAGTATAACCCCATTGATTAGGAAATTGACTATGTCAATAAAGTACATGATGTATGTTTCAATTTTATAGGGTGTAAAAAGATTGTATAATCCTTCATGATCAAATGCTACCATTCCCAACACACCGGGAAACAAAACAATGAACAAGACAAACAAACTATGTACGATACCTTTTTGAAGCGGTGTTTTCCCCGGAATCTTATTTCGAAATATATAAAATGCCAAAGAGTATAAAAATCCCATAACGATATACGCTACGGTAACGCTCATGATAAAACTCAACTCAGGCGGTTCTTTTTTAAATATCAACAGCCCGTTAGCAATCTGTATAACCATTCCCGTCAGCAACATCAAAACTGCTGCAATAAAACATTTTATAATCACTTTTGAATTCAATTGTTTAAACATGTATAAACCCCTCTTTCATTACCAGTGGTAATAAGATATCATCTGTTTCCTCATTTGTCAAGACATCTGCCACAAACCCTATAAATACTATGAAATCCTCGTATATGCCTTATTTATTATCCCACAAAAAAAGGAGCATACCCTGTTGGATACACTCCTTTATTGCGCTTACCGATTCTGTTTTATGGATTATCTACATCTTAGTCTATGATGCTGCCGTCGAGGGCGTTGATGATGAGGATGTTTGCGTTGTCTTTTTGTTGGCTATGTATAATTGTTTCTCCTGAAGACTCAATTGAAGTTTGCGTTCCTTTAATAGTGTATGCGGGAACCATCATATGCCTTCCATCTTCTGTTTTTATTCTAACCATTTCAAAGCGAATTTCTGATAAATTGATTTCTGTTTTACTACCTCTACTTAGATTAAAAGCATTTCTAAAAGATTTATCTTTTACAATTTTCAAAGCTTCCTCAATGCTTATTATTCTGAGATTATTGTTTGTGGATTCAATAGTTTTTGATATATTGTGCCAACAAAACTCTGCTAAGCCCAGTTCATCAATCACTACTTGTATATATTCATTGTCCCACCGAGTTGGAAAACTATCGGGTACACTAACCTCTTTAATATTTTGGTATGGCAGAGGTGATTTGTCAAAAGTAGCATATAGTCCATTATATTTTTTTGTGAAATAGAATATATAGCATTTTTCTGAATTATCATAATCTATATGATCAAGTACATTGTTCGCTTCCAAGCCACCGTTATAAAAATATCCACTAAGTGTAAAATCACATTCCATGTCATCTGTAAAATATCCCACTGTTTCATATGCGATAGAGGCTGCTGCTGATATTTTTCCCATTTCTTTTTCGGAATACCCAGTATCATTATCATATATTCGTTCTGCTTCAATATAATGTCTATCAGGACTCCCTCGACGGTAGATTAAAGAATTCCAATCTGCGTCAAATCTATTCATAAGACTAACGAATAGTAGTTGATTTTCGGACATACGTTTCACTTCTAATGTTTCTAAAATAACATTTCCTTCATATTCAACATTATGAAACTTGAGATTATCTTCTGCGTTATTATAATTGTCGCCTAGAAAATAATCAATTGCTTTTCCTGAGAAGTCTATATCGAGAGTTTCCAGTTCGATTTCATATGAAAATACAGAAGTACTAGGAGGTGGCTGTATAGTATTTATACCAATATTTACTGTAATTTCAACACCATCAACATCTTTTGTTTCCGACCATTCTTCCCAAACAAAGCTTTGGATAACGACAGGCGTCGGCCCTCCATTCGGATCAAATGTCGTGCCATCAGGCAGAGGTGTCGGCGTATATTGCTGAGTTGCAGTTGGTGAATTCTGCGAGGCAACATTGTTGGTATCCTCAATCGTCCTGTCGAGAACAACCTTATTTGCAACGAATACGTTAAAGGCAACCACTGCAAGTGCAATGGTGCACGCACCCATGATCGATGCACAGACAATGCCTCGAGTACGTTTCTTTTTCCTCAGTCGTATTTTTGTTTTGCTCATTAATTCATGTAATTTATCATCGTTGATATTCATGTTTCTCACTCCATTCATTGTCTTGAATATCCATTTTCAATATGTTTCTGGCTCTTTTCAGTCGTGTCCTGATGGTCGCATGCGATACTCCTGTCATCTCAGCGATTTCCTGTGATTTATAGCCCACATAGTAGTACAGCCATATGCACTTTCGATAGTTTACGGGTAGCTTTTTGACAAGTTCCAATATGGTGTCGCCTTCTGCCTGTGTGGACGCAATCTCCATCGGCACCGTGCACAGCGTCACCTTCTTTTTCCACGAGGATGATAGCTTGTTGAGTGCTTCATTGGTTGCCACCCTGCACAGCCATGCCTTGATGTTTTTGTGGTCTTGAAGCTTTCTACACCTAAAGTGTGCCTTGATAAACGTATTTTGAAAAACGTCTTCGGTGTCTTGTGGGTTTTTGAGTATTTTGAATGCGACCGAGTATACAAGCTTGCCATAGTCAAGCATCCATTGGTTGATATGGGTGTTATCATGCTGATCAGTCATTTACACACTCCTTTCATCTATATAACAAGCACCGCATACAAAATGTTTCATTAGGTGGTGATTTTTTACATGTAAAATTATTGTAGCACATTTGATTGGTGATATAGAAGTGAATATTTTATCTATGAATTGACACAAATAATATTCGCCTCAATTTTCTATAACAATTTATATTTCATTTTCAGAACTTGATGCAAAGACCCATAAGTGGTAATATTAGGTACAATATTTGTAGATACATATGGATAAACTGACGATATGCAAGGAGTATGACAATGAAAAGCAAGGAAGAATTTTATGAAGTAACTGTAAAAAACATACGAGAAATATTAGAAGATGAAAACAATCTACACTGCACCTGTCCAAAGACACAATGCGAATGGCATGGGGATTGCCAGAAATGTGTTGCAGTTCATAGATACTATAAGGATCATATACCAAATTGCCTTCAACAGTTTGTGAACGATAAGATCAAGGCCATTGCACAGATTGGAGAATTAGAAGTTGTCGAGAAAGAGAAAACACCCTCAGCGTATTGGGAATACGTTCAGGAGCAGGACAAAAAGCGCAAATAACCTATGAATAAGTAAGAAGAATAACTGTTACAAAGAGGACACATGACAAAAATCATCCACCCAGACTACGACAACAGCATCGTATCGGTATCCAATTCCATACTAAAACACTATGGCGCAAAAATGCATCATGCATCATTGCCCTTGCTTGATAATGCGCTACAGCACAACTATAAAAATGTTGTATTGTTGGTTTTTGACGGACTGGGCACAAGCACCCTACAAAGACATCTACCGAAGAATAGCTTTCTAAGAAAGCATATGACCGCTGATATATCCAGCGTCTATCCCAGCACAACCGTATCTGCAATCACATCCATCATAACAGGGCAAACACCCAATGAGCATGGTTGGATTGGATGGTCATGTTATTTTAAAGAAGTGGATCAATGCATTGATATGTTCACTGGGAATATTTCAAACATGGAAGAAGATGAGCCTGCAGCAAAAGAGCATATCCCCCACAAATATTTAGGCTCTGAAAATATATGCACGCAAATCAGCAAAGCAACCCATCAAAATGTAAGAACGTGCATGGTCTCTCCATTTTCTAGCTATCGCGCCCATACGTGTGATGAAGTATGCGCGCAAATAAAAACGCTATGCAACGAGGACAGCAAAACATTCATATATGCATATCACTTCCAACCAGACCATGATATGCACGAATTTGGAACAACAGCAGCGTGTATCACAACAATGCTTGAAAGCTTTGATGATCAATTGCAGCAATTAGCAGATACACTCAAGGATACACTTCTTATCATCACTGCAGACCATGGACTTGTGGATGTCAAAAGAGTGAGCATAGACACCTATCCTCAAATCAATGAATGCCTCGCACTTCCTGTTACTATCGAGTCAAGGTGCTGTAGCTTTACTGTCAAAGACGAGTACAAGAGCGTCTTCGCAGAACGTTTCAATCATGCGCTGGGTGACAAGTTCCTGCTTATGACCCATGATGAATTTATTGATAGCCGCTTGTTGGGTGACGGAACGCCCCACAAGAAAACCGATGATTTTATCGGAGACTTTGTTGCGATTGCAGTATCGGATATTTCATTGTGGAACAAGGACAACCATGGCAATATAGAAGACTTCAAGGCATCCCATGCAGGCCTTACAACCGATGAAATGCGCATCCCACTGATTGTGATTAGCTGCTGACCTATTGATATATCTTACTCCCCATCACCAAAGTTTAGAAACGTAATCCCCGTCGTTTTGGTAACAGCATCCACGATCGCGCCATCTTCTAAACGTTCCTGCGCGCTTTGCAATGTCTCCACAGCATCTTGTATGTCGTCGGATATTTTGTTGTAGTAGCTTCGCATCGTGATAAAGGTGACAACCATCAGTCCCAATACTACGAAAACACGAATCAACGTTAGCCATCCACGCTTGGGTTTCTCTTCTCCCGCTCTTTCTGTAGCTCTTTTTCGAGCAACCTTAGAAAGGACAGCAGCGAGGATTGCAAATACAATACCCACAACTAGAAGCACAAGCCCTTGAATCAGCACAAACCGCTGCGCGCCATCGATGTAGCTGCGCACAAAGTCAATCACTTTATCTGCGCTATCCCCTAATGTCTCAACCGGCAATGATATATTAATATTGGTGATCTTGAATAATATCATTTCCAGCACGCTCAATCCTGTGACTACAAGACCACTGATGATTAGCGGTGCACTGAGCCATCCCAATATCGATGCCGGTCGGAATGCTGCTACGATCACCATCAGTATAAGTAGCAGAAGTAGCGTAAGCAGTGCATAAAAAAGTGTTGTCTTCAGTGCGATAATGATGGACCTTGCTGCCTCCAACGGATTGCTCCCATCGGGAAACATGGTATCAAATAATTCATTCATGTCCAGCTCATCATTGATATCGTCATAGTGCATCTGCTCTTTTACAACTTCTATCATGATGGCTTCCATACGCTCGGAGACGCCCAGCTTTTTGTCTACATCCTTGCTGACTTTGATAATCAGCCCCAGTATGTCACTTGCAAACCCAGCGCTATTTTCTCCGCCCTCGATTTGCTTCAGCGCGTCTTCATCCACGATGTCCTCTGGGCTCCCACCGGTGATTTTGTCATATTCATTCACGATGAGGTCAACTACATCCAGGTCGCCCTCGATGCCACTGTGTGCTTTCATTTGACTCACTACCGCCTCCAGAAGCATCTCTTTCATCGGTACAATATCCAGTGTGGGCAGTTCATCGGTGCTTGCGGTGAAGTAGCTATACATACCATTGACCGTCAGCTCTATCTGCTCTTGTAGCCAATCAACATCGATGAGTCCCTCAAAATCCAACGAGGATACCAGCTGTGCCATGCCTTCTCCAGTATCGGATTCAGCACCTTCTCCATCTTCTGATAGTCCACTCGTCATCTTCTCAGGCAGGCTCGTGATCTGTGCTGTGATGATTTCACCTACGACGTCACTCATCTCATTTTCGCTGTATTTTTTGTCAAAGTAATCAGGTGAAAGCAGCGTCTTCTGCAGTGCAAACTGTGTCTGCAATACAAGCAGTACCACCACTATACAAAATACTGCAATTACGAGAAACAATCCTTTGAAAAACTTCATCTTAATCGCTCCTTATTGTCCTCATGTGCCGATTTTCTTATGTATGCTTATATTATATCAATAAATGTACAGGCATGCCATCAGACCTAGTTATTGTCAACTATAGTGTTTGCTTTATTTTACCAGTATAAATGTGTAGAATCTATACTACATAGATAAAACAACCCATAGCCCTTGTCGTACCGAGATACATAAAGAGGTTGAAGATGAAGAAGAAAGTAATGGCTCTTTTTATCGCAATCTGTTTTGCGATATCCCTTTTTCCCATGCACGTTTTTGCAGCAGATATCACCATCACCACAAATGGCACGTATGATATCTCCAACTATGGAAACAATTCAACCATAACAATATGCAAAAAAACTCACGAGATATCCCGTGAGTTTTTCTTTCTATCTCAGGTTATATTTGCTTTGCAATCATCTCAGCAGCCTTAATCAAAGGATATCCCGCAGGAGATGCCGTCAGCATTGGCTGGGTACCAATCTGTGCCACCAGCAAATTATTGATGGTCATATTATTTTGTATGATAAAGCCTAGTACATTGGTCAGTTCTCCCACGCTGCGGCCACCCATGGTTTCACCACCGAGGATAACGCCATTCTTCTTAGATGCAATGAGCTTCACCGTCTGCTTTTGTGCATGATCGAGGCATCCGGGGTGCGTATCCACACCTGTAAAGCTTGCAACAGCCACATCAAAGCCTTCCTTTTCTGCAATATCTTCAGTTAGTCCAGCCACACCATATGCGTTATCGCCGATACTGGTAGAATATATGCCAATAGTCCCTTTAAAGGTACTGATTGTAGATAGTGAGAAGAGATTCAATCCTGCAACTCTCGCTTCTGCACAAGCCGTGGAAGCCAGCATAATCTTGCTCAGTTTACCTGTGGCAAAGTCTCTCTTTTCAGAACAATCTCCTGCCGCAAAAATATCTGCATTCGATGTTTTTTTGTATTGATCCGTCTGTATAAATCCGTATTCATTGATATCTAACCCCATATCCTTTGCCAATGTAGTATTGGGCTGATATCCCAAAGATAAAATAACAGCATCAGCATCCATCTGTGTACCATCGGTGAGCATTATACCTTGGACTTTTTCTTCTCCGAGGATTTCTTTGATACCGACATTCACACGGACATCTACGCCTCTTGCAATCAGTTTTTCCATTGCCGCATCTGCAAATTCCTTGTCAAATGCAGCACCCAGTATCGTCGGCATAATCTCAACAAGGGTTACTTCATATCCTTTTTTATTAAGTTCGTCGGCTACTTC
>JAGLOK010000210.1 GCA_023139005.1 Clostridiales bacterium
TATACAATCCAACAGTACCATTTATGATTAGTGACAAATGCATGATTGTTGGTAGAGTAGAAAATCGTGATTCGGAAGAATCACAAGCCATTTTTTTTGAAGAGATAAAAGAGAATGAATTTGCTTTATCAAATGGAATTAAGGACTTTAAACTACAAGATCCATTTATCTCATGCATATATGGGGAATGGGTTTTGGGAGGCACTGAGATTTTTAAAAGGCAGAGTGATCCGGGGGAATTGTGGTGGAGAACAGCTTTTTATTATGGTGAAGATATCAATAACCTCAAATTATTAGTTCATGGACCAAATGGAATGAAAGATATACGCATAGTTGAGCTTAACGATAAACGTATAGGCGTATTTACACGCCCACAAGGAGTTGTTGGAGGTAGAGGCAAGATAGGATTCATGATAATAGAATCACTAGATGATTTATCCTCTAAAAGGATTGAGGATGCAACTATTCTTGAACAATTTCTTGATGAAGAATGGGGTGGTGTTAACCAAGCAGTATGTCTAGACAATGGGCATATAGGTGTGATTGGACACATTGCAAAATATTCGGATGATGGGGCAAGACATTATTATTCGATGGCATTTATATTAAATCCGTTGGATTTAAGTCATACACCAATGAAAATAATTGCAGTAAGAGAAGATTTTCTTGATGGGGAATCAAAAAGGACTGATTTGAAGGATGTGCTTTTTAGCGCAGGAATAGTGATAAAAAATAATAAAACATTTCTATATACAGGAGTGGGAGATGTTGAAGTACAGATGGCAGAAATAGTTTATCCATTTTAAAATCGGCCAAGCACTTATTGATGTAGAATGGCACTATGGAAACTTACCATCAGAAAGAGTATGACATGGGTGATAAACAAATAAAAAATGTTTCAAAGGCAAACGAGGAAATACAAAAACATAAAAGAAATGATAATGATAATTATAAACTTAATTATCATTTTTCGCCTATTACCGGATGGATAAATGATCCTAATGGGTTGATATATTATAAGAATAAGTACCATGCATTTTATCAGTATAATCCATACAGTGCGAAATGGGGTCCGATGCATTGGGGACATGCAATGAGCGATGATTTAATAAAATGGGAGCACTTACCTATAGCGCTGGCGCCAAGTGAAGATTATGATCTAGAAGGATGCTTATCCGGTAGTGCAGTTGAATTAGATGGAGAGATTGTATTGATTTATACAGGTACAGCCAAAGATGATATACAGGCTCAGTGTCTAGCGAAAAGTTCAGATGGTATTGTATTTAAAAAGTATGGTGGGAACCCAGTAATACCTCAATATCCTGTGGATGGGTCAAGAGATTTTAGAGATCCGAAGGTTTGGAAACATAAAGACAAATGGTATATGGCGATTGGTTCAGCAAAAGAGGGAAGGGGTAAAATACTAGCTTACAGGTCAAATGACTTAATCAGTTGGCAGTATCTAGGTGTGGCACTCAAAAGCGTCAAAAAGGATAATTGTGTATGGGAATGTCCTAATATAATTCCTGTTAAAGATAAACATTTGATGATTTTATCGTCGATAAGCAAAACAGAAGCAGAAGATGAATGTGTGTTTTATGTGGGAGATATGGATTATCATAGCGGACAATTCACGGCTGAATACAAAAATAAACTTGATTATGGAACAGATTTCTATGCACCACAAGTGTTTTATGGTAGTAGTGACAGGATCATAATGATTGGATGGATGGGCAATTGGAAAGGAGAAAGAGTAACCGAGAGGGATGGCTGGGAAGGAGCGTTTACGCTACCTCGTGATCTAAAGATTATTGATAACAGATTGTACTGCGCGCCTGTAGGTGAATTAAAAAAACTAAGACACAATCATACTGAATATTTAGATATTGAGATTAATAGTAGTCATAGAATAAAAAAAACATTTGGTAATTGCATAGAGATTTTGACGGTATTTGATAATAAGTATGAATTAAATAATTACGCAGGTATAAATATTTATTTCTCTGATAACGAGAAGGTTAGTATTTTGTATGATAACCGCAAAAATTTTGTGTCTATAGATTTTGATATAAACGGCAAAAATTCATACAAGGAGTTAGATGCATCTCAATTACGAGGTAAGGAGATGGTGTTCAATATTTTCATTGATGTATCTTCAATTGAAATATTTATTAACAACGGAGCTATGGTTATCACCGAAAGGATATACCCTTATAATCCGGATTTCCAAGTTGAACTTGAGATGGTATCATATAAGGATTTATTATGTGTAAAGCAACTGAATGTGTGGAGCATGAATAAATAGTTTTATGGAGATTATATATCGTTAATGGAGCACTTTCGCACTTATTTGTGGAAATAAGATTTAAAAGCGGTTGTGGTGGAATAGCAAATAATAGGCATTCACTAGCACTTTCGGATCTACTGCAGGTCTGTCTATATACTAGTTATATTTATCTTCCACTAGCTCATAGATAAAGTCAAAATCCATCACTCTATTTATTTACTTTAGCAGATGGTTCTTCGGCACAAGACTTTCTACGCTGACTAACTATATTTGTTAGCTTTTATTATTATGCTTTTCTATCACTTTTTATGCCCACTTTTATTATGTCATATATTGCTTTTATTGTATCAAAAAAATCCTCTTTTGAGGACTTTTTCGACAGTCTGAACTGTCCTTCCATAAATGGGAAGACAGCTATCATATATGAATTACTCAGCATTGATGTTTTTCATGATGTAGACAACCTCACCTTGTGTCCTGCCCTCAAGTGCTACCCTTACAATCATATAATTGCCAGGGAGGATGTCCCACGTCTCGATACCAGGATCCCATTCTGTGTTCTCGGAAAGGCGCAAGGTAAACTTACTTCCATCGTTCAATTTTAGTATGACTTTATCGTTATTAACTGACGTCACATCACCTTCTACATCTTTGCGCTCATTGGGATTATCAGACTTATCTCCCTGAGGCGGCTCGGGTACTGGTTCTTGGTGTTGTGGATCCTCCATTATTTGCTGTTGGTTTGGTGGCTCGGGATTTCGATTATTTGGTCCGCATGCGCACAGTGTAATGGCGATTAACAAAACAGTAATAACAGTAAATATTTTTTTCGTTTGATTTTTCATAATGTACACTCCTTCTATGTGGTCGTTGGTTTTCAGATGTTTATTTTTAGTATTGTTTGTTATTAGTAGTTTTTTAAATTGCGAATGACAGGTGTCTTGATATCGTCATCATAGATTTCATCATTATGTGGTGGAATTGCGTCTAATGCTGAGACGATTGTTTTCTACGACTTAAAACAATAGTTAGCACGATGCCTGTTATAAGGAGTAAGGCGCCAACAATGAGTATAATCCAAACATAACCGGGCATTGTCCTTAACATAAAGGGTTCTCTATAAAACTCACTATCTGGATTCATGTTATCAGTATGCTCATCAAAGTTAGGCTCATCAAAATGCATGTCCGGATCATTTCCTTGTGGTGGGTTAGGATCATTGTTTGGCTGTTGGATTGGCTGTTGGTTTGGTTGTTGGTTTGGTTGTGAGAACAGTTTATGCTCAAATTCAACACTACTATAACCATAGCTAGTATTATGTCCTACAAAGAACTCAATGACAATCGTTTTAGTATACTCGGTATACATAACACTTATAATACTTTCATATGGGTCTGTTGAATTAACTTGGACGTCTTCATGTGCACCTAATGCTAGATTCACAGCACAACTGTATGCTGTTGGTACATTTGGATCAACAAGAAAGGCATTGACCCTGGTGGTAACCGGAATGTTCTTGAGTTTAAAACTTACTTTTCCATTATTACCTGTTGTTTTCGTATTAGTACCAAATTGTATACTGACATCTTTATATGGACCTTGTTGATTTTTGATGATAAATTCTACATTCACTGTTGCAGACGCTGCAAATGCAGGAACTTCCATTGCTATGAGTATTACCACTGCAAGTATACACATTACTAATTTTTTCATACCTTTGATTTTCATAATAGTCTCCTCTCGTTTTAAACGATTTGTTTTTGTCCCATCAGGACAAGAAGTTCATTAATTTTGCGTAAAAACCTTCTGTCACTTTCAACAACTTCTGCAATCCATGCTTCAATGTGAACCTTGTTGTCGAGGATGTGAATGGTCAAGAAGGTTTTTGCTTTTCCTGTTGACTGGCAATAGCAATATGTGACAGTGTTTATATCAACTAATCCTTCTGTGTTGGTAGTTGAACAGGGGACAAACCCTATCTTTTTCGTAAAGGCACATATCATATCATCCAAACCCTCTTCTGCAGTAAATTCAATAATTGTTTTAATATTCATTTTAACCTTACCTTACTGTCAATACGATTCTTTCTCTTTTGCACAGTTATAGCGTAATATTTTTTTGCGCAAAAAAAAAGTGAGCCCAGAGCTCACCTTTTCACCTTGAATCATTGTACTGTTTAATTAATATCCGTGCTCAGTAAATTGATCTTGCGATATGAATTCAATATCTTGATCTAAAAATTCATGGATTTGATCTTGAAAACGATGATACGTAGGGATGTTGTCACTTAAGTAGCCAATGAATGATCCATCGCCAAACCGCGCTAACTCTACTTCGGTTATCGGTGCACTCATACCCATCTCATCTTCCCAATATTCGAAGGGTACATTGAGCTCAATATTATACTCGCTCCCGATCCATTCGTCTAAGACCTTTAGACCACCGTAAGATATGCGTTCTTCATCCTCGACGTCAAAAACAAAGTATCGCATATTTTCTCCTGTTTCATCAAGATAAACAATGATGTCCATCCAGCGATGTTCTGCAATGACTGGAAAGCCTCTGGCTTCTTTCGAAAAATAGCCATATTCATTAACGATTTCGGATCTTAATACTTCTCTATTTATAAAGGGAATGTTATATGCAGCAATATTGTCTATTTGTGGCAGAATCGACAGAAAGAATAGTGGTCCCGGATTATCGATATCACCTGGTCGTATTCTTGTGTGAAAGAAAGTTCCTTGAAGCAATCTATTATTCATGATCGTTTGACACTTGAGTGTATACACACTATTTTGTATCAAACTTGGAAAGTCGACCTCTTGAATCTCTCCGGACTCAATCTTTTGTCCAACAAGCTCCATTCTAGAGAAGTCTTCTATATTATCGAAGGTTAAATCCGCAAAAATATTGTAGAAATTATCAGTAGGCTCTTGTACATGCCTTCTATTTAGAAATTGTATTCCAAAAATCAAGGCAGTAATCACTACAATGAGTGCTGCACTAAAAACAAATTTTCTTAATATCTTATTGCCACGTTTTGCAGATTTTGCTAATACATCCGATAGCTCATTTACATCTCGGTAACGCATCGCGATGTTGATATTTGTGGATTTTGCAATGATTTTATCTACCCATTTTGGAATTGTTTTATTAGATTCATTAACAGGGCGAATTTGGAAGGGGGTAATTAGAAGGTTCTTACCTGTTAACATCTCATAAAAAATCAAACCAACTGAGTATATATCACTCCGATTATCGCTCTGCATTCCTGCCATCACTTCAGGCGCTGTATACCCTCTAGTGCCTGCAAGTACAGTATCACGTATTGACTCATCTTTATGATAACGTGATATCCCAAAATCGATCAGAAATATATTGCCATCATTGGATACCATAATATTTTCAGGTTTTAGGTCTCTGTATATGATAGGATTAGGTTTAATATTGTGGAATGTTTTTAATGTTTCACAAATTTTTTGAATTACAAAAAGTGCTCTATCAAGAGTCATCACACCATTGCTCTTTATTTCCTCATATAACGTGTTTCCTTGGATATAATCTCTAATTAGTATGGTGTTGTCATTATGGTTAAAAACATCATAAATTTCTGGAACATTTGGCGCATGGATTTCTTGGATGTGCTTTAGCAACTTAAAGTTGTCAGCATCTATATGTGGAAATATCTTAGCTATAAATAACTGGCTGTCACGTTCAAGTAAATGAATCTCGCCTTGACCGCCAGTTGATATGTGTTTCTTATATGTGTATCCTTTATGCTCAAATATTTTCAAATCCTAAATTCTCCAAATCCACATTGTTGAGCATCTTATTACATTCAGACACAGTAAGTTTATTGTTCAAGCAATATATGATAATGCTATCTCTTTTGTTTTTCACATATAGCTGAGGATAATCACAAGCTTTTAAATACCATTGAACATCACTAAAATCTACATTGAGTGCCAAAAATAGTCGAATGATATATCTTCTACTTGGTGTTTTTTTACCAGCTAATATGTCAAAGAAAAATCTTTTATTGATACCGCTTTTTCTTATAATACTTGCTTTCGTTAACTTTCGGTTTTTCAACTCAAGCTCTATATATTCACCAATTGTTAAAAGGTTAAACACCTCTTTGTTTTCTTGGAAGAACTCAGTTAACGATCCTGTGCCTGATAGATGATCAAGAATTTTCTCAGTATCTCTTCCCATGTATATCCCTCACTAAGTATACGTATATTGTATCATAACTTGTTTAATATGGTAACCCTTTGCTAATATGTGTGCTTATCATTATTATGAAGCAGTCTAGAGCTATAGGTGCATTTATTATGTAGTGAAAGGTTCTGGTATAAAGAATATCAACAGATAAAACTTGCCTACAAAATTCCGACTCTCTTAAACAACTACAGCTATGATTTTTTGTTTGAATATAAAGTAGCGATTATCAGACTGTAAGGCACATCTTCGAGAAAGCGGTATATATACGAGTATTGATTATTTTGATGATGGTTCATAAGTTTTTGCTAATATTGAATGAAAGTATTGAAGTCCATAATATGTGGATTTCTTTTTGTGTGAAGATGATGTCATGAGAACCGTCCAAGAAGAGCTGAGCAAATTCAAACCCAAATGGATTAGGTAAAATGTGTAAAGCGGTAGAATCTATTTAAGTTGAAGCATCTTTGAGAAAGATATAATTCTTTATGTAAAAGAAACTAGTTGACAAAACTTAGATTTATGATACTATACACAAGGAAACGATAAACGGATATGGTTTACAAGGAAGAATGGCTGTGAATAGATTAGTAATACAAAAACCAGATAACAAGAAGGAAGTCATTACCGATTGCTTCGAGAAACACTTTAAACATTATGGTTTTAAAAAAACCTCAGTAAATGATGTTTCGTCTGAACTCAAAATGAGCAAGAAAACTATCTACAATTTCTTTTCTACCAAAGAAGAAATATTCTATTATGTCGTTTCAAGGGTTGCGAGAAAAATAGGTCAAGATATGGAGAAAAATCTTGAGGATTGTCGCACAAGCGAAGAAAAGCTAATAAAATTGATGAGTATGATTTTTACCCAAAGCAAAGAGTGGCTCAAGAATAATGATGCTTTTGAATTTAAGTATAAGTATGAGTTGGCAGCACTAGCTTTCAAAGAATCTCAAGGAGAACTGACCAAGAAAGTGCTTCAAGAAGGTATCACATCAGGCGAATTTAAAATTTCTAATGTGGATATTACCATGTGCTTTATCAAAGGTATTATTTCTGAGAGTATGCGATTGTTGAGCGCCAATCCTAAGCTTAACATTGAAAGTGAAACTGTCAAATCAATTTTCAAATTAATTAAATAGGTATATAAAAAGCTATACTTAATTAAAAATAATTAATATACATCAGTACGAAAATGCTGATGTATATTTCGCACAAACAGGAAACCATAAACCAAAATAGTATCAGGAGGTATTATTATGATATTTTATGTAGTACAAAGTATTAAAAAGAGATGGCTGCGCTCATCTTTGACCATTACTGCACTGGCAGGGCTGCTTTCACTCGTCATTGTAGTAAGCGGTATTATTGATTATCAAAAAGCGACAATGAATGAGCATGCAAGCGCTGGAGGTGCAGGGAAAATTGTAATTCAATCATTTACAGCTGGCGAGAATTATCCTACCCTTGTTGGCGATTTATCCGAATCAATAGGAAATTCAATCCTTGAATATCCAATGATTCAAAAAGATATGTCAGCTAATATTTTGTTTTTTGGATTGAAAGCACCGCTATATCCAGGTGAACCGCCTGAAGTGCTGTTAACAGGCATTGATGAAAACAAAGTTAAAGCATTTACGGGTAGTATAGCTAGCGAAACGAAAGTAATCAAAGGAAATCTTCAGTTCTCAAATACACAGGCACAGGAATGTATTATTGGTGCAAAGGCATTTGAGGTGTTAACTAAAGAACAAGGACAAATCACTGTTGGATCTATGATAGAATTTATAGATGAATATTTCACAATCGTTGGTATTTTAGAAGTATCACAGGATAAGGTTGTTAACAATGCCATTATTGTACCAATTAAAACACTACAACGCTTAATTGATAAAGAAATGATGATATCTGCAACTATTGTCTATCTTAATGAAGTTAAGGATATGGATTTATTTATTCAGCAAGTGACGGCGATGAATGGTAAATTGAACTTTGTGACATCAGAGACAATTAGTCGTAATGCAGAGGAAGGCATTCGCTTGTTTGAGAATATGATAAATGGTATTCGAGTTGCCGTTTTGGTGATAGCAATCTTAATTCTAATTACAGTGATGTCCATAACAGTAAACGAAAGAACGAAAGAGATTGGCATTCTCAAAGCCTTAGGAGCTAAGAACCGGATGGTTAATACTATTATAGTCTATGAGATGTTGTTCATAGCAACAATGGGTTGTATTGTTGCCACTATTATCTCAGGTTATGTTTTAAGATATATGATGGCTGAAAATCTGTTTGATATATTGATAATTGCAAAATACTTACCTGCTGCATACATCGTTACGATAATAGCAGCTATCGTACCGGTTATCCGCATAACACGTATTGACCCGATAAAAGCTTTGCGCTACGAATAGGAGGAATAATTATAATGTTAACAATTAAAAATATGAACAAAACATATAGTGATAATGCAACTATCGTAAAGGCCCTTGAAGATGTTCAGCTCAGTTTGGATTTTGGAAAATCCTATGCTCTTGTTGGAGACTCCGGATCAGGCAAATCAACTTTTCTTCATATTATAGGCTGTTTGGACGCTGCAACATCAGGCGAAATAATTCTTGGAGACAAATGTATTTCAAAAATGAGCAGTAATGCAAGGACAGAGCTTAGAGCCAAGGAAATCGGGTTTATTTTTCAGAATTATTATCTTAACCCAATACTTAATGTACTAGATAACGTAGCTATGGCTTTGATTATTAATGGTGTGAGTCGTAAAAAAGCCATCGAAGAAGCCAAAAAGGCGATATATGATGTTGGTCTAGAGAAACGCCTATATCATTATGCTGATCAATTATCAGGT
>JAGLOK010000211.1 GCA_023139005.1 Clostridiales bacterium
GATTAAACTCTTTGCGTGCTTTTAAGATCTCTTCATCTTGTGTATATGAATGGCTTTCAGCTTGTTCTAGTAGATGTCCCTCGTAGCCTTCCTTGATTAAGAACTTGCGTGCCATGAATTCAGGGTTACCACCTAGTTTGATGTCGGTACCACGTCCTGCCATGTTGGTAGCTATTGTTACATTGCCCTTTTTACCGGCTTGTGCGACGATCTCCGCTTCCTGCTCATGGTATTTTGCATTCAATACTGTGTGCTTTATTCCCTTACGTTTTAGAAGTTTACTCAAGTGCTCTGATCTTTCAACGGACACTGTACCCACCAAAACAGGTTGGCCTCTTTGATGGCATTCTTCTATATCTTCAACCGCCTCGTCATATTTCCCTTTGATGGAGCGGAAGATTGCATCATTTTGATCTTCTCTTATCATGGGTTTATGCGTCGGAATAACTATAACGTCCATACCATAAATGCTGCGAAATTCATTTTCCTCAGTCTTGGCAGTCGCAGTCATACCCGATAGCTTTTTGTACATTCTAAAGTAGTTTTGCAGTGTAATGGTCGCAAGTGTCTTGCTTTCTGATCGAACCGAAACATTCTCCTTGGCTTCTATCGCCTGATGCAGACCGTTGGAGTAGCGTCTACCAACCATCAATCTTCCTGTGAATTCATCTACGATAACCACTTCGCCTTCTTTTACGATATAGTCTTTGTCGCGACTCATTAGGTATCGCGCTTTAAGTGCGCCATTGATGTGATGCGAAAGCTCTGAGTTTTCGATGTCACCTAAGTTTTCAACGCCAAAGTGGCGCTCTGCTTTTTCTACACCATCATCAGTTAGCGTTACTGTGCTTAATTTTTCATCTCGTATATAGTCTCCCGGAGGCTGTTCTGCATTTAGTTCACTTTTAACATTCCGAAGTATGGATGGTGTGTCTTCCTCTTCTTTGGTGACAATGCGCTCTGTCAATCGTCGTACAAATTGATCCGCCTTTTGATACAAATCAGTAGATTTTTCTCCTGCACCGGATATTATCAGTGGGGTTCTTGCTTCATCGATAAGTATGGAGTCTACTTCATCCACCATTGCATAGTGTAAAGCTCTTTGTACTCTGTTTTCCTTTCGGATGACCATATTGTCACGCAAATAATCAAAGCCGAATTCATTATTGGTACCATAGGTAACATCTGCTAAGTATGATTCCCGTTTAATATCAACAGGAACGCCAGGAACAACAAGCCCCACAGTCATGCCCAAGAAATTATATATTTTGCCCATCCATTCGCTGTGAAAGCGCGCAAGGTAGTCATTAACTGTGATTAGGTGAACGCCCTTGCCTTCGAGTGCATTGAGGTATCCTGGTAACGTTGCAACTAAGGTCTTTCCTTCACCTGTTTTCATCTCCGCTATTCTTCCGTGATGCATCACGATTCCCACGATTAATTGCTCTCTGAAGTGCCTTTGATCCACAGTTCGCACCGCAGCTTCTCTGACCACTGCAAATGCTTCCGGCATCAACTCATCGAGCGTTTCACCTTCTGCAAGTCGCACCTTGAACTCTTTAGTTTTGCCTCTCAATTCATCATCCGTAAGGCTTTGTATGCTAGGCTCAAAAGCATCTATTTCATCTGCAATTTTCATCAGTTTCTTAACTTCACGGTCGTTGGCTGAAGTAAAAATCTTTTTTAGTACACTCATATTTATTCCATTCCTTTTTCTAAGAAATATTATTTTTTTCATCCTCACTATATTACCATCTGATAAGATTTATCGCAATCAAACTTGCCCAAAGTACATGAAATTTTAATTATTTCAATTGTACTTGAAATAACACCCGAAATGGTATATTCTGTTATTATATAATATTATACTAGGAGGCTTTATAATGTCACATAAATTGCACCCCCACCTCTTTTCGCTCCATACAAAGTCTGCATAAACGATAATGCTTTGTACGGAGAATAATTAGAACAATTATCGAAAGAATGTAGGCTTTGTTTCCTTAGCCAGAATAAATTAAGGAATGGAGCTTATAAAATGAAGTATTTAAAGGCGCAGGATGTTTTACCTGCCGAATTAATTAAAGAACTGCAAAAATATGCAAGTGGAAATATTATATACATACCTAAGCCAAAGGACTCTCACCTCAAATGGGGAGAGCTAACCGGAAGTAAGGAGTATACAAAAAAGCGCAACAGCCATGTAAAAGAAAAGCATGCAAGCGGATATGATATTGAAACACTTGCGCAAGAATTTTGCTTATCAACCGACAGTATTAAGAAAATAATATACGCATAAAATGAATCCCCAACATAGTCGGGGGTTTCGTATACAAAGAAAATCCATCTGTAATAGGGTGGATTTTTTGTATAAAGAATGATTATAAACATGTTTTATATTTATAAGAGCATGAACTGCGCTGTAAAATTATCTGATTAATGATAATAAAACCATATGATTTCAAGAAAGGCTATTAATTATGAATGTATCATTTTATACATTTGGTTGTCCAGTGAATAACTATGAATCGCAGGAAATGAAAAATTTATTTGTTGCAAGTGGCTATCAAGTCGTAGAAGGCAGTGACTCTGATGTAGTGATAATTAACAGCTGTGCAGTGACAAAATCAGTTGAGAGAGGATCAATAGAGATAATAAAAAGGATAAGGAAGAAGAATCCTGATGCCATAGTAGCCTTGGTGGGTTGCTATGGTGAGTTGCTAAAAGGGAAATCAAAACCAAAAGATGTGGATGTTGTTTTGGGTAATGATAAATTCGGTATTGTAAAGGCAATCAATTCAATGTTATGTCGTAATTCAAAGGAGCGAAGTAATCGAAATAGTAGTGAATATAAAGTAGCTAAGCAAAGCAATTCATCATTCCATTCTATACTGCAAATACAAAATGGATGTAATAATTACTGTTCATACTGTATCGTTCCATATTTACGAGGAACGCCTAGTTCAAAACCATTAGATGCTATAAAAGCAAAATTGGATGTGCTTGTAGCTAAAGGGTGTACGGATGTATTATTGGCAGGTATTAATATTGGTCTTTACAATAGTGATGGTAATACCCTTGCTGATACCCTAAAGTTCATTGATGGTTTTGACGGTATTCATTCGATACGTCTAAGTTCTCTAGAGCCTATGACAATAAACCAAGAGTTACTAGATACACTACCAAAGATTACAAAGTTGCAACCGCATTTGCATATATCACTTCAAAGTGGAAGCAATAAGATTCTGTCACTGATGAATAGAAACTATTCGTTTGAAGAGTATTTGTCGCTGATTACAGAAATTCGCCAAAAGATCAATGGCATATCCATTACAACCGATGTAATTGTCGGATTCCCAGGAGAAAGTGATAATGATTTTAAGTTAAGCTGTAATCATATAGTTCAATGTGAATTTAGCGACATCCATATCTTCAAATACAGCAATCGAAATGGCACAACCGCCTCAAAAATACCAAATCAAATCACAGCCCACAAAAAATTGGCACGGGTTAATATACTCGAGGGAATTAGATTGCAGGCTTGCTATAGCTACCACAATGAAATGATTGGTTCAATCCAAAAGGTTACACTCTATAAGTCGCATTCAGCTAAATCATGGGAAGGAATAATAAAAACGAATATGAAAATATTTGTAGAATCTGAAACGGTGTTAAATGGCGGAACATATAATGTTAGGATTACAGGAATTAGTACGAACTGCAAAACGCTAGTTGGAGTTATTGTAGAATATACTAAAAAGGAATGGTGAAATGAAGCAAAACGTAAAAAAGATAAGAGATGAGTGGACAAACGATGCAGCGGCGTATGCATTGGATAATCACAGCGATGAAGTCATTAACAAGATTGTGGTAGATCCAAGCTCTGCTTTTCACAAAACGACTTGGGAGGTTATCTTGTCAACTATACCATCATTTGATGGCTTGAAGCTTTGTGTGCCTTCAAGTGGAGACAATCATGCAGTATTCGCGTTTGCCTTGATGGGTGCAAAAGTTACATCGTGCGATATCACAGAAAAACAACTGGAGAATGCTGCAATAGTTGCAGATAGATTAAACCTTAATATTGACTTTATCTGTAGCGATACAATGCAACTTGATAATATTGAGTCTAATGAATTTGACTTTGTCTATACTTCAAACGGAGTACATGTTTGGATTGATGATTTAGAATCAATGTATAGAAATATCTTTAGAATAATGAAGAATGATGCAGTCTATATCATGTTTGAAGTACATCCATTTTGCAGGCCCTTTGCAGATGACACTTCAAAGCTTATAGTCGAAAAAAGTTATAATGAAACAGGTCCTTTTAAAGATGGTACAAGATATCATTGGCGAATTCAAGATATAATGAATGCGATGATAAAATCAGATCTAAACATAACAAGAGTTGCAGAAGCATTTGCACCAGATTATACTTATTGGGAGAACTGGTGGGAGAAAATCGAAATATCTGAAGTGGAAAAAGCACGACTTATGGATCATAAAACAAATCCAATGGTTGCATTGCCTCAAACGCTAATACTAAGTGCTAAAAAATAAAATACTAAAAGTAATAGAAAACATGCTCTCCCTCTTGCTATCTATACTTCCTTAGTAACTTCTCTAACCGTTTCTGTGCAGCATTGGTCAATGAAGGTTTCCGTTCCTCCAGGATTGCAATATATGCATCCAAATCAGCTTCATCAATAACTCCAATCATATCCTCTGCACGTTTTGCAAAATCAATCGGTCTACATTTTGCTTGCAATTCAAATAGTATCGGTTTTAGCTTGCTATAATACTTTTTATCTGCGATTGACAAGTTGATCACAGTTTTGACTCCTGCGACATTGGTGATAACCGATCCTGTTTTAATCTTGTCTAATATCAAGTCCAATTCAGCAATCACCTTTTCAGGCACAACTTTCGCAGCACCAGATAGTGCAATCATTCCACCCCATACCATTCTACTGTGTTTGCTATGCAAGAGTTGTAAGAAAACCTCAGTGTATGGCGCAATCAGCTCTGGTGCTATGTATCCCGTCTCGTATATCACCTTTATACAGTCACTTGCGATAGACTGATTTTTATCATAAAGGTATTCTACCATCTCCTGAATGCCTTCATGATTTTTCTCATCGGCAAGCTTCCTTGCAAGTTCTTGATTGGGTACTTCATCTCGTCGCTCAAGACTATATGCTATTTGATCAATATATTTCATATTCCCTCCAAATATCATGCTATTTGTTGAAATTATACCATAAACAATATGACACATACATGTCGTATTATTTGTGATGAAAATGCTTTTCCACAGCGATAAAGTACTCAAACAATTAAAACAAATAGTGTAGGTTAGTCATCGATATATAACCTACACTATCCAAAAAGCTTAGCCTTTTTCATCTTCTATTCAAACGACTTCTTTTAAAGTAATATAATTATCTTCAAACTCTATTCCGCCCCTCTCAATTGTTCAATCAAGCTAATGTTTGATGCTTTTTTGTTAGCAAAGTATGGAATCATCAATGATATTACAAGAAAGACAGGCGCAACAACAAGCAAGGGTAATATAGTGAATTGATAATCAAATGCCCAACTTTGAGAAGCTAATGTTCTAGCGAAGAAGTTTCTGAACCCTACCTCCATTATTAGTGCTAGGAAAACAGGTATCCCTCCATAATATAGTCCTTCATATCCTAGCATTCTTCTAAGCTGTTTTTTCGTCATTCCGATGCTTTTCATCATAGCTAGTTCAGTCCTTCTTGTAATAATGCTTGCGAACATTGAGTTAATAAAATTTGCGATACTTATCAAGCCAATTGTAAATGACAACATACCACCTACTATTAAAAGCATTTTCTTGGTATCATCAAATTCTTTGCTTATAGTTTGCTTGGAATTATAGTCCATGGTTTTATCATTTATAGTAGTGAAATCTTGTAATAGCGTATCCATCTCATTTTCATAGCCTGCTTTTATATCAAAAATATAGCTCATTACAGATGGCTTCTCATATATCCTCTCAAATTCTGTATTAGGTATAAAACAATCAATACTTCCTACAGGATAATACTTAACTGACATCGAATAAGGTAGATCTGCAATCGCCATAACTTCATATGATTTGCTTACACCTTTAAAATCAAGTGTCACCTTATCTCCTGCATTGTAGTGTGACTCCGTGCTTATATCTGAATAGGCCCCTAGAATAATATATCTTCCCGACAAGAACTTTTCCGCATCAAACGTTCCTACTTTAATTTCAAGCTTATTTGCTCCATATGCATTCATTCCGTATGCTGATATCGGAATCCCAAACTCCCTATTTTTATATCCATTGATGGCTTCTATTTCATACCCGTTTAGTTTTTCTTCCTTTTCCAGTTTATTATAGTAATCAAAAAAGTTGTTATATGCATCATCACTGAGTATATGTGTAATGCTTGTATAGTATATTTTTGTACCTTCTTCCACTATACCACTGCTATCTATCTTATTGATTAGCACATCTGAAGTAGAATCAGAATTTTCATTAAACTGATATTTGAAGTATCTTGAAGAGGCTACTGTATAATCACTTGAAATCATAGTCTCTACAAATTTTTCCATACTCATTCCTTTTGAAAATGAAAAGGCTGAGTTTAGAATAATAAGACTTAGAAACATTGTAGTAATAATTATTATGCTTTTCTTTTTATCTCTTATTAGATTATTCCACGCAAGCTTATAAATCTTTGTATTATTTGATTTCCTAACAGCCTTCTTTATATTGGTATTTTGATATCTTAATGCTTCAACAGGAGTAATCTTCGATGCGATTTTTGCAGGCTTTCTGCTTCCCAAATATATAGTTAGTAATGCAAATAATGAAGAACCAATGAATATGATAGGATTAACCGAGAGTATTGCTTTATCAATATTCAATGATGCAATAATTGTTGGCAGCAGCACGGCTCCTAATCCATAGCCCAATAACAATCCAATTGGAATTCCTATTAGCGCTAAACTATATACTTGATTTCTTACAATCTTTTTAATTTGTGTAGGCGTTGTACCCACTGTTTTTAGCATTCCATAAAGTCTTATATCCTTAGAAATCGATATGCTAAATATATTGTATATCACTAGATATCCAGTAAATATAATAACAAGAAACAGAAGTATCCCTATCGTAG
>JAGLOK010000212.1 GCA_023139005.1 Clostridiales bacterium
GTGATTACGCACAAGTCTAATGCGCCATTCTTCTTAAGTCCACAGTGTGCAGCACCTGCTTTAAAGCCTAAGGGATATGTAACGGACGATTTCATATATATACTTCCTTTGTTAGTCATTGTTTCATTTTTCTATATAATATATTACAATAGAACTATCTTAAATAGAAACAAATTTCATCGAAAAACAGTCTTTTTGATTGACATTTTGGGTATAGTATCTATATAATGTGCAATTGTCAAACGGAAGATTATATATATTGGGGATTAAATGGATAAAAACATACAAGCAGTTATTGATATTGGATCAAACTCTGTAAGACTATTGGTTGCAGATTGCAAAGATGGTCTTATAGTACCTATTCATAAAGGATTGAACACCACAAGACTTTCAAAAGGACTTTCTTTAACACATCAACTTTCAGATGTTGCAATTGAAAGAACATTGAATGCAATCTATGAATTTAACATCAAAGCAGTAGAGTTGGGTGCTAATGAAATCTATTGTTTTGCAACCGCGGCAGTACGCAATGCAGAAAACGTACAAGGCTTTATAGAACTTGTTAAAGAACGTACAGCCCTTGATGTGGAGGTACTCTCCAAAAAAGGAGAAGCACAGATGGGCTTTATCGGTGTCGATGGTGAAGGAAACCGTGGTATATTAGATATCGGAGGTGGATCAACGGAAATTGCAATAGGTGATGGTGAGAATACTTTACAATGCTCAATGGATTTGGGTGCTGTGACTGCATTGGATTTATATCCACTTGGAAATATCGCAGATGAACTGACATTGGAAGCTATGCAGCAATGGACCAATAGTGTTATGTCCAATAAAGCATCAGAAGTATTACTCAACAGCCAAGATGTAGAATTTGTAGGTATCGGTGGTACAATCACAACACTCATGGCAATAGAGCTTCAAATGACAAAATATGATCCTGCACGAATCCAAGGGAAAAAGCTTACAGTTCGTATTATTGAAAAATGGTATAACTCGCTGATAAAAATGCCTTTGATAACAAGAAGGACACTGACAGGAATCAATCCGGAGCGTGCTGATATCATCATCGGAGGAGTATCTATATTGCTCACTTTCATGAAACTGTTTTCATTAAAAGAAATAAGAGTGTCCGATTCAGGAATTTTGGAAGGATATTTAAAGACTAAGATAGATGATAATACCAAAGAAATGATAATAGACGAGGATTTAGCCAATGATTAGACACATTATCATGTCGAAATTTAGACAGCAGAACAAGAAAGAGCATATGCAGTTTTTTGAAGACATGCAAATTGCGCTCAAGGATATGATTGTTGTAATCAAGTTCTTATCAGTAGGCATCGATATCAATAACTCAACCTTGGATATGGCACTGGTGTAGGATGTGAAATCAGGCGATGCACTTAGCACATATCGGGCACATCCTGAACATCAAAAAGTGTTACAGTTTGCAAGAAGCATGACACGTGATAGAAGTGTAGTTGATTATGAAATCAAATCTTGACTTTTAAACCTTGATATTATACAATTGTCTTCGCTGCAATTGCAGCCTATATCGCGGGGTGGAGCAGTACGGTAGCTCGTTGGGCTCATAACC
>JAGLOK010000213.1 GCA_023139005.1 Clostridiales bacterium
TTTCTATTAGTTTTCTTTTTGGTAAACACGTAGTATGTTCTTAAGTCTTTTTTGTATCTCTTCTTTCATGTATAGTGGTTCAAGTACCTCAACATTGTCGCCATAAGATAAAATGTGTGAATATACCCATTCATCCATTGGAAAGGTTGCAGTCACAATATATGAGCCGTCATCTTGCAGCTTTATATCATTTTCATTGTACCAATCATAAAGCAGATATAGCACTTTTGGTTTGAATTTCATTTTCATTGTAATGGATTCTATTTTGAAATTGTTTTCTTTTTTTATAGGAATCGTTGCTAGATACTTTTCTCTGTCAAAGGATTCATCGGTTACAATAATTTCTCTCATACGAAGAATCTTAAACATTCTAACATCACTTTTATCCAGACAATAGGCGTTTACATACCATGCATGAGACTTGAATATCAACTTTAGTGGTGCTACTGTACGTTGCGTTTTTTGTCCATAGGAGCTAAAGTATGTTATTTTGACTAGATGCCTTTCTAGTATTGCTGTTTTTATTTGTTCAATTGATTTGTCGCTGTTTTTATTCGTTGCCCAATTGGTAAAATCGATTTCCACCCAGTCGGTAACATCATGCTGATGAAATATCGACGAGAACTTATCGATAACATCATCTACACCCTTGTAGCCTGTGGCACTCAGCGCCCCAATGGACATCATAATACTTTCAATGTCCTCATCGCGGAGCATTGTTTTGTCCAACTTGTAGCCATCCATTAATGAGATACCCCCACCATAGCCCTTTTTCATATAGATGGGGACGCCTGACACCGACAGTACATCCACATCGCGATAGATGGTACGTGTGGATACGTTAAATCGATTCGCCAATTCTTTAGCGGACACGGTGTCTTTGGATAGCAGTATTGCTACGATGTTAAATAATCTTTCTGTGCGCATATTTACTCACTTGCAAGTTGCAAAAACTTCTTTTCGGTTAGTATTTCGTTGGTTATAAATTTTCCGTTTTTAAATATTGTATAAGTTGTAAATGGCGAAGGTGCATTCTGTGCGTCTTTGACTGTATCGATTTTGATTGTTTCCAAGTGGATATTGTTTTCTTCTGCAACGCTTTTAATGATCCCTACATATTTATCTGTATGGGGACATTGATTGGTGTAATAAATGACAATACCCTTTTTTTTGATCTTGCCCTGCTTTGCACATTCTTTGAATTTCGGTATTGCAGTATCATTTGCAAAGGGTAGATATAATAGCTCAAAAAATGGTTCTGCTGTATCGCAGACAGTAAATCCTTTGTACTTTAGATAGCTGGGGTCTGAAAGAAAAGGCTTCTTCTTTGCAGAGGATAATACGACAAGCCCATCTTTGTTTTTTGATTTTGCATCTTTAATGCATTCATCAAGCAACTTGTTTGCATAGCCCTGTCCTTTGTATTTACCGGACACCCAGAAGCAGTTGATATACATATAGTTTGATGCTTCAATAGGGGCAAATGCGTATTCTGCGGGAATATACTCAATGAAGACCTTGCCTCGTTCATCAAGCTTTTTAAAGACCAAACCATCTCTAAATCGATCTTTCATCCAAGCCTTTTTACTTCCAACGCAGTTTTCACCTTTTTTGTCGGATATTGCACAACAAATGTGTTCTGTATCGATATTGTTCAAATTTACATCAATTATGGGCATAGTTTAAGCTCCTTACAGTTTATAATACCATAATATCAACAATGATATGACATGTATGTGTCATATTTATGTGCATTATCAAATAACTTATAATCTTTAATTTCTATTTATGTATTTGTTATTTCTAATCAAATATCATTGTCACATTCAATGATATTTTGATGTGTTGACTTTTAATTTGTTTCATGTTCTTAATTGATTAGATACCAATTTTGATTATCAATCTTCTATATTCATATTATATTAATTTTATATTGACTAATAAGTCATTATAAAATATACTATTAATGACTCTACGGTCAATAATAAACGGAGAATTATTATGCCTAAAATTGTTAATCATGAACAGAGAAAAATGGAAATAGCTGATGTCGCTATCACAGTATTTGCGAAAAATAGCCTTGAATCGGCTACTATGCAGAAAATAGCTGATACAGCCGGTATAGCTAAGGGATCTATCTATAAGTATTTTAATTCCAAAGAGGAACTCGTTACCTACATATTGGTATCAGTTTTGAAAGAATTCGAATCAGCTCTCAGGAATGCAGATGATGAATCACTTAATCCAGTTGATCGGTTAAGACTGTACCTCTTTTCATTCATTGAGTCTATCAATCCCCACGAACAAGTATTTCTCGTTTTTTTAGAGCTCTGGATTCATAATATCAAAGGGAAATATAAGAATGCAAAATCAGAAATGGAGCAATATTTTAATCTCTATCAATCTAAAATCTCTGAAATACTTATACAAGGACAGAAGCAGGGACTATTCAAGGATACCATTGATGCAAAAACATTATCAGCATACCTTGTAGCATCCTTAGACGGAATATTAATCCACTATTTGTATAATAAATCATTTTGTAATCTTGAAACTTTAGCCACAAGTTTCTTTGAAGCAATTATTGATGGTATAAAATCAGAATAGTCAAGTATACTATCTGTGAAAATTCAAAGGGAATACTATAAAACTTTTAAGCCTTGCTTAAAAAAGGAGAATATCACTATGAATAAAAATCAAAATAAATTCACATTGCCGAAGTCTGCAAAATCAGGCAGTCAATGGACAAAGAAAACATTTCCTGAAATAAAATCTCAATACAAAGAGACAACTGAAAAATATATTACAATTAAGTCTATTAGTATTCTATTAAAATCACTGCAAAAGGAATTTGGTAAGCTTTATGGCATAATGCTTTTTCTGAAATATTTGACCTTAGGTTATCTTTTCTATAAACCAAAATGGCAACCGAAATTATTTAATTTTACAAGTCCTAGGCAGGAAGCTTATTATAAAAAAGAGTATAAGACAGATTTTATTCATATCATTATAATATTTGAAATTCTTAAAAAGAAATATGGAGCTGACGAGGCTGATGAAATGGTTGCTAGAATATTAATGCCGATGACTGTTCATTTTCTTGGTTTAACATTCAAACCCAATGATGGATACTCTAGTGCAAATCCTTGGTGGGAAAAGGGTGTTGAGTATATTGCCGATATCGCGGAATATGGTCTGGAAGGCTATGTATACGATGCAAAAGATAGGAGTGAAATTCTATGGAATTCTAAAAAATGTGTTCTTTTTGATATTTTATCAGCTCATGGACTACATAAAACCTGCGCCTGTACTTGTGCCGGAGATCATATTGCAGCTCACGTTTTGTATCCAGGCATAGTATTTGAGCGCAAGCATTGTATGAGCGTTGGAGATTCTTTTTGCGATCATCATGCCTATCCTAAAACACTTAAAGATATTGGAAATGAAGATGCTCAATTTGGTGATTGTGATAAGATGGATGGACTAACAGAGTTTGTGAAATCTTGGGAAGATTATGCAAAATGTTATTGGTTTGGCAGTATAGAAAAGTGGCAGGTATTTGCCGATAGTATCTATAAGAAAATTCGTGAACAAAACAAATAGATAGACCAAAGAATTTTTGTAATCTGCTTGCTTAGAAAGAGCATTTTTTAATGATCTTCTATCTTTATAACTTATATTTGAAAGATAAGTATTGTTTTAAATTTCTTCTTTAGCTCTCTATTTGTCAATAAACATACCATATGTATATACATCATAGTGCTCTATCGTAACTGTACCTTCCTCATGTGTTGCAATTTCAAACTGCCATGATTGATTTTTATAGCCTTTTGAACTGTTTACTTCTTCTAAGTTCAGGTTCATCTGTTGGAGCAGTTGTAACCTCTTGTGTAGGTTAAACTTCTTTTACTATTATTAAACTTCCAATGTATCATTACTCTTTGAGCAGGAACAAAAGTTTATGGTTATAATTGTCACAATAAAAATTATACTCATTTTTTTACATCATAAATATCCTTTTAGAAAAATATGACTTGAGTTGTACCTATATTATATCATGCCTAATATTTTATTATGATGTATAATATAGGTACGTAGGAGGGACTATTATGTCTTTAGTAAGTATTTTAATTATATTTATTGTTTTATGGCTGTTGATAGAAATTTTGTCGGTGGTATTTAAGATGACGGGTTTGGAGCTAGATAAAGCGCGTTTTCAGATTATCTCTATTATCACGCACACGGGCTTTACCACCAAAGAATCAGAACTGATATCCCAGCACTCTCTAAGGCGGCGAATTGCAAGTATATTGATGGTCGTCAGCGTGCGCCCGTAAGCGGAGTAGATTG
>JAGLOK010000214.1 GCA_023139005.1 Clostridiales bacterium
GTAACGGATCATTTGACAATGTATAGTGCATTTATTTACACCATTGACTTGAAGAAGTAATTTTCGTAGTATATATCCATATGTCAAAAGGAAGTATTAAGCAATGAATCAAGAATTAAGCAAACAGATAGAAAAAAGACGTACATTTGCTATTATCTCACACCCAGATGCAGGAAAGACCACACTAACAGAAAAACTATTACTGTATGGTGGTGCAATTCGGATGGCAGGATCTGTTAAGGCGCGCAAAGCTTCACGACATGCTACAAGCGATTGGATGGAAATAGAAAAGCAACGTGGAATCTCGGTAACATCCTCTGCTATGCAGTTTTCATATAATGATTATGCAATTAATATTTTGGATACACCAGGACATCAAGATTTTTCTGAAGATACATATAGAACACTAATCGCAGCAGACAGTGCTGTGATGTTAATCGATGGCGCAAATGGTGTAGAACCACAAACCATTAAACTCTTTGAAGTCTGCAGAATGCGAGACATCCCAATTTTTACATTTGTAAATAAAATGGATAGAGCCTCAAAAGATCCATTTGATTTGATGGATGAGTTAGAAACAGTACTCGGTATCGCAAGCTATCCAATTAATTGGCCCATTGGTATACATGGAGACCTAAAAGGGATATACCATAGAGAAACAAAACTAGTAGAATTATATGAGGATGATGATGGCAAGCATGGATCCAGCATACTTGAGTCAGTATTACTACCTATAGAGGATCCAATAGTCAGAGAACGTATTGGGGATTACTTGTATAATCAATTGATTGATGAAGTAGATTTATTAGAAGGTGCAGGAGATAGTCTTGATCTTGAAAAAGTCCGTACAGGTAAGTTAACTCCAATGTTTTTTGGTAGTGCAATCAATAATTTTGGTGTAGAAAGCTTTTTGAACAAGTTTTTAGAATATACTACACCTCCATTACCAAGAATTGCGGATATTGGTGTGATTCCAGTGAATAATGAGCAGTTTAGTGCCTTTGTTTTCAAAATACAAGCAAACATGAACCCTGCACATCATGACAGACTTGCATTTGTCAGGATATGTTCTGGAAAATTCGAAGCCGGAATGGATGTATTACATGTTAATACCGGGAAAAATGTGCGACTATCACAACCGCAACAGTTTATGGCGGATGAAAGAAGTGCAGTGCAGACTGCATGGCCAGGGGATATCATCGGTCTTTTTGATCCAGGTATTTTTTCGTTGGGTGATACATTGATTACAGGAAAGAAGACATTCCAATACGAAGGTATTCCGATGTTTGCGCCTGAATTTTTCGCACGAATATCTCCGGAAGAAACATTGCGACGCAAACAGTTTGTAAAAGGAATCGAGCAATTATCACAAGAAGGTGCAATGCAGGTATTCAAGCACCTTGACATAGGAAGACAAGAATTGATTTGTGGTGTATGTGGCGTTTTACAATTTGATGTATTAAAATACAGACTCAAAGGTGAATACGGAGTAGATATAAAACATGAGATGCTTCCATATAAAGCGGTTCGTTGGGTAGAAGACGAAAAAGTGAATTTAAAAGACCTGACGCTTTCAAGTACCACGATACCAGGACTCGATAATGCTGGAAGAAGCGTACTGTTCTTCCAAAATCAATGGTCAATTGGTTGGGTGGAACAGAATAATGAAGGGTTGAAATTGCTTAATACTACAAATAGACTGTAATTCAACACATTAAAGAAGATATGAAGTGAAAAAATTATTAAGAAATATACCCAACAAGCTATTGTTGTTTTTTGCAGTTACTGCGATTGTTGGACTGGCACTTGGACTATCGGACATGGTATTTTCCAATTATTTTAAGGATGCATATAACGTCAGTGCGGTTCAACGTGGATTGATAGAGTTTCCTAGGGAACTACCTGGATTACTTTGCATTATATTGATCAGTATTTTGTCTTTTTTAGGAGACATTCGTATAGCAATCATAACACAAGCACTCAGCTTTATAGGTGTACTGGCACTTGGCTTGCTGACACCTACCTTTGCAGTTATGCTGATATTTTTATTCATCAATTCATTGGGTATGCATCTGTACATGCCTGTTGTCGACAGTATTGGCATGAATCTGGTAGAAGACAAGAGAAAACTCGGCAAGAGAATGGGGCAGTACAAGAGTGTAAATACTGCATTTCAAATGATTGCCGGACTCTTTGTTTTTATCGGTTTCCGATATGATATATTTCGTTTCGATACGCAGATCAAATGGATATTCATCTTGTCAGCTGCATTGTTTCTAGTTGCATTATTATTGTATATTCAGATGAGCCGAAAACAGAAAGTAAACCGATTGAGAAAAAATCTTTTAAGATAACGATTAAAAAAGAATACACTTTATACTATATTCTGGCAACCATGCATGGTGCACAGAAGCAGATTATGATTGTTTTTGGTCCTTGGGTATTGATAGAAATCCTAGGTAGAGGTGCAGAAACCATGGGTCTTTTAGCTATCATTGGTTCATTTCTGAGTATCTTTTTCTTAAGATGGGTAGGTAAATGGATCGATCATTATGGTGTAAAGAAGCTACTTGTTGCTGATGCGCTTTCTTTTATCGGAGTTTATATTCTATATGGTATTCTCAGTGCAGGATTTCACTCCGGTTCTTTAGCTATCACCGGACTTCCTTTTATATTGGCATGTGCATTGTTGATATTGGACAGAATGTCGATGCAGATGAGCATGATCCGTGTGGTATATCTAAAGAAGATAGCAAAAACATCATCAGATATTATGCCGACATTGTCAGCTGGAATAAGTATGGATCATATTGTATCGATGGTATTTGCGTATTTAGGTGGTTTGATGTGGATGACATGGGGGCCTCAATATGTTTTCTTTATTGCTGCTGCACTGAGTTTAGTTAATTTAGTGGTAGCAAGACTAATAAAAGTTCCATCTGAAAATGCGAATAGCGAAAGAATAATGAATTGATTATATTCTTCTTTTATTACCTTTTTTAAGATTTTTTTTGACAAAAAGCGATCTTTTGGGACCATGGTAGACAAATGAGATGCGTGTAAGTTCTTGTCCGAGATATATCCTAATACCACTTATCAAAGCAAAATCAGTTTTGTAGTCGTTTTTGCGCGACAATGGACCTCTGAATGTTGTAATATTCTTGGTTACATATTTCTTTGGTATCTTAATTACTTGATCATTTGCTGTTGCTTTAAATACAATACCAGAGATGCTAATGTTTTCGGCCTTGAATGGAATAAAACGCCATTTACCATGCAAATTAGTCAATGAAGCGCGCGATTGTGGTCGTATGGGAGACCATGTTTCGTCCGAGTTTTTTCTTTCCTGTGTGTATACAAGATAACTTTCTTTTGAAAACTTATATCTTAAGACTAAAATCCCTAATATTGATAGTGTGAAAAATAAAGCAAT
>JAGLOK010000215.1 GCA_023139005.1 Clostridiales bacterium
AAGACATCATTAAGAAACTCTTGGATTGCATATTTGTAATTATTGATCAAACGGGTTTCTGCTAAGAACATTGCAGATACGATAACGATGATAGCGACGATGATTGTTATCGCAATCTTAAATAAGATGCTTTTCTTCGTTTTCACTTTAGGAGATTGATGTTGATTGTTATTTTCAAATGAATTCATTTTATAATTCTATATTATATAGAGGTGTTTTTCAAATAAATAACTCATGTTTTCAATAATACTGTTTATTCCATGCTTCTTAATATTCGCATCATCGTTGCACCATCCACAGGTCCTGATGTCATACAAATCAAAACTTCTTCTCGTATATACTTTGCTGTTGTTATCGTTTGTCCATTTACTTCTTCAGTTTTCATATATATGGTATATCGTTTGGTATATTCTATAGTAGGGTACTCATCTGTATCTATGACAATATTTGATTGATCATTGATTCGTGATTCAATCTGAAATATTATGGGATCAACACCATTGAGCAATGAATATGCATAATTGATAATCACTTCATCATTTTTTGCATGCGACATTTCGGCACTCATATATGCATACCCTTTAGGAAGCCATCGTGGTAGCATGATGGGAACGTTTGAAATGACGTTGGATGCTTTTAGTACTTCTGTGAATTTTTGACCATCAATTCCTATTTCATATATGGCTGTATCTGACTCTTGTGCTTCCTGATTGGCGTAAAAGGGAGAATCAGGTGATGTGATATCAATATTTTTGTTGAATAAACTCATAATGGGCTTTTTGAAAATAAAAAAGACAGTAGCAAAGAGTGCGATTATAACAACTACAATGCCAATGATATAAAGTGCTTTTGCAAGTAATGCTTTCAAATCTAGTCCCTTAAATAATTGATATTGCTAATATTGTATTATAAAGAGAAAAGTATTACAAACGATTACTCTAAATGATATATAATTTTCTTAAGCGTTTCCGGATCGAGTGGGGCTTCTATTGTGATTTGATATAGTTCTTCGTGAATATACTCTGCAGTATAGATAGATTGATTATACTCTGTTTTATGATTAATATATACTTCAGTTCCATTGATTTGGACGATTTCTGTATCATCATTGATAGTAAATGGTCGTTTCATACTCTCATCTAACAGAACTTCAAAAAGAAAGTTTATGGTTGGTAATTTGGGGTCATTGATTAGAGCATAATAATATGAAATTTTATTATCAAGCCTTAGATCCGTACAGCCCCCATCATTACCATTAAAAAAGTAACCTTCAGGTAGCCATGATGGGTGTAGCATGTGCAAATTGGGATACAATTCTGATAATTCATTAAAGTAATTTTCTTCAGTTAATAAAAAATCTTGTTCAAAATCAGATGGTTCATCTGTTTCAGTAGGTGTAGTTGCTTCAACTACTTCACCACTATTGTCATCCTCATAAATTATAATTTTGTTATTATCATTTCTATTGGCTTGCGTGTCTGGCGTGTCCACCAACAGTAGTGTGACTGTAAACAAAATAATGATAGAAGCTACAGCCCCTACAGCTATCATTGATTTAAAAAAATAGTTTTTAAACTTTGGACTAGATGGGTAGGCAGATTGAAGCGCGTTTTGCTCAATTTTTGAAAAAACGGCGGGATCAATCGTATCAATGGATTGCATTTCCTCAGGATGTTTTTTTGAAAACTCCTCTAAAAAACGTTCGATTTTAATTTTCTTGCTCATATTTTTTCTTCCTCACTTAACAGATCATACAGCTTCTTGTGCGCGCGATGATAAATAGATTTCAGCGTACTAAGCTTGATGTCAGTCATCTTTGCGATGTCTGAAACCTTGATATCCTGCACATACCGCAAGTGAAATAAATGACGTTCACGTTCCGGCAGCATCATGATAATTCGTATTACCTCTGTTTTCCTCTCTACATGTAAGAGTGTTTCACTTACGAAAAGGTTGCATGGACCTTTATTTATTGTCGCATCTGACATGGTGTCAACTAAGATAACACGTTTCCTGTTAGATATTTCTTTGTAGGCAAGTCGTACAGCGATGGTAAAAAACCATGTCTTGAACTTGCTTTTGTCGCGCAAAGTATGAAACTTTTGGAATGCACGACAAAGTGCCTCTTGCAAAACGTCCTCAGTCGCTTGGGTTTCATTCACGATAGAGTATACAATGCGGTAGGCATTTTGTTGTAAGGGCTCCCATAATTTTAAGACCTCTTCGGCCTGTTTGTTATGTTCTGTCATGTATAATTCCAAAATCCCAATATTGTTTAGTAAGAAGTAGTATACCACATATATTATGAATTTATTCAAAACAAAATGTAATAAAATTGAAAACATCAATGTAAAAGGATAATTCGCTAGTAAAATCAAGACTTGTAATTATTGCACTAAGCTAACATTTGTAGAACATTTCAAAGAAGAATAGAGTTAAGCGAGTGAAACCATGTGTAATGTTGCGTATCATATACGTTTTCATTAGAAAGCACTCATTGAAATTGGATAGATATTGGAATATAATAAGCATATTAAAGCTACAACAATGAAAGGGGAGAATATGAAAACCAGAGCAGAGATTAAGACAGAGGCAAAAGCAATACTCAGCACAAGCTACGGTACAGTATTAGGCAATATGGTGCTATACATTATCTTATCAGGGTTTGCAGGTGCAACACTTATCGGAAGTATCCTCATCAATCCACCAATGACAGTGGGACTCATGGAAGGCATCAAACTCCTATGGCGCGGAGAAACAGCAGTCAGCATATTCGAAGGATTCAAGGAAGACAAGTTCGGGCGCTCCATCGGCGGCATTGTACTGATGGTTATATTTGTTTTCTTATGGTCATTACTATTTGTGATACCCGGTATCGTTATGGGATTTGCATACTCTATGACTCCATTTTTGATATCAGATACCAAGGGACTAACAGCAGGACAGACCTTGCAGTTATCCAAGAAACTCACCAACGGATACAAGGGCGAACTATTTGTATTTATGCTAAGCTACTTAGGATGGATGCTATTGTCCTCGTTAACCTTTGGGCTACTGTACATCTTCTATGTCGGGCCGTACATGCTAGTTTCATTCGGCGGATACTATGAGGAGCTCAAACGCAGAGCGCTTGAAAACGGTGTGGTCACCGAGGCGGACTTTGGGGTGTAGGATGTCGTAAATCTAGTGGATAGCTGCTTATAAAAGATCGTTATATGACGGTCTTTTTTTGCTTGTCTGAAATTATATTGCTGCATTATGCAAAAAACCATGCAATCGATTCTGTAATAACGACTTGTTTTTTTGTCAAAGAAATCAATAATCACATTAATTCATAAAGTAATATTGTGCATATGTCTGACATAATGAGTATTTTCCGAATTGGTAATTGACATATGTCAGAAATAGGCGTAACATATTATCGAAAATGACATATGTCGGAAACAGTCTGCAATGGACATAAAGAAAAAACTTTGGATATAGGCGTTGTTGAAGATATCGCATTCGAATTGATTGAACATTTTGAGTTTATGACATCAAAATTGACAAAATAATGAAGCATTAGACGGAGGTAAACATGAAACAAACAGACGTATTGGTAATAGGCGGAAGCGCCGCAGGGCTCGTATCGGCGATGACCACAAAGGCCAATAACAACAAAAAGAGCGTAACCTTGATCCGAAAAGAGGAAAAGGTAATGATTCCATGCGGTATACCATATATCTTTGGAACCATTGGAACCAGTGATAAAAACATTCTGCCGGACGCAGGCTTGATTAAACTGGGCATCGATATTATTGTCGATGAAGTGCTCTCAGTGGATATGGAATCAAAAACTGCCAAGACTAAAAAAGGCCAAGTGATATTGTATGATAAGCTCATCTTAGGCACCGGATCCGTGCCCATCACTCCCGCGTGGCTTGATGGAGTAGACAAAGATAACGTCTTTACAATCCCCAAAAGCAAGGTCTATCTGGATGACTTGCATAAAAAGATTGAAAATGTAAAGAAGATATCGGTTATCGGTGCAGGCTTTATTGGTGTGGAAGTAGCCGACGAACTTAATAAAAAAG
>JAGLOK010000216.1 GCA_023139005.1 Clostridiales bacterium
TATTATGCCATTTTTTACAAAGCTTAAGTTTATAATTATGGGAACAATAATAATTGTAAATAATAATATAACCAATAAGACTTTTAGCTTATGATTTTTAATCCAATTAAAAAACTTTTCTGTAGATTGCGAACCATCTTTTTTTGTTTTTTGTTTTTTAGCAACTTCTTCCTTTGCTATGTTGTTCTTGGAGGATAATGTTTTTTTTAATTCTCTATTTGCCTTAATTATTTTAATATAAGATTCCTTATTAGTCTTTAGTTTTTTAATCGCATCCAGTTTAACTTTGCTTTCTGGTAATTTAAAAATATTATTGAACTTTTCAACAACTTCTGCTCTCGAAAATAATTCTGCTTTATAATCACTATCTACATAATTAATATATCTAACAATGTCCTTAATATTTATTTTATCATGAATAGGTCTATGTTTAATAATATAGCTTTTCACTAGATGAATATATTTCTTTTTTATTCCAATATTTGTTCTTATAAATAACAATGACATACTCAGAATCAATATGCTTATAATAATCGTGATGCTTAACCATGTTAAGAATGAGGAAAATATAAAAGCCTTTTTGTTAAATATCAAACTTCCTATTTGCAACATGGCTCCTAGACCAATATAAGTAATGCCCCAATTACCTTCAATTTTCTGTTTAATTCCGCTTAATACATAATTATCATTCCATGAATAACAGGCCACGGTTTCCTTTTTCATTTCATATTCTGTTTTATTAATCAAACATCTTGAAATATACCATGCTCCTAATACATTAAGCATAATACCAAATATAGTAATCACTGTTTGCAGGACTATATCCAAATATACCTCCTTAAACCTTAAGATAAATCGTATCTGGATTCTCAGGATTAAACATCTCACATGCCCAGAACAAAGTTAGCACATCGGTATCTCCAATATTTTCGATGTGGTGCGTATAACCCGGAGGAATGTCTACGATTTCCGGTTTTTCTCCGAATACTTTATATTCTAGCACTTTTTCGCTATTAATTTTCCTAAATCGAATAATCGCTTCTCCTTGGACTACGGTAAATTTTTCAACCTTAGTATGGTGATAATGATTGCCTCGCGTAACACCTTTTTTTGTAACGGATACAAAGATTTGTCCGAATGAAGGCTGTTTAATCAGTTCAAATAACCATCCTCTTTCATCACTATGCAATGTTGGGAAATAGGAGAAGTGATCCTCCTCCAAGTAGGATAGATATGTTGAGTATAGTACCCTCGTAAATGAATCATTCATATCAGGCAAAACACCCGTCTTACGAATATCATGATACGTATATAACTTTTCTGCAAGCTCCCCTAGTGTAACTTGATAGGTAGTACTCACACGACAGAAACCATCACTTGCAGACTTCTTTTTGCCTTCTAATGCTTTAATACATTCGCGTACCACATCATCGATATAGCACAATGTCAGCAGATGATCCTCATCATTAATTTGTATGGGGATATCATGTGCGATGTTGTAGCAAAATGTAGCAACAACGCTATTGTAGTTTGGTTTGCACCATTTCCCGAATAAATTTGGGAAACGATATATATATATCGGTGCATTCTTTCCGTATTCTAAAACAATATCCTCGGCGTGTTTCTTGCTGATCCCATAGGGGTTGTCCAAAACTGCTTGAGTTGATGAAGATACCAATATCGGCGTTTTTTTGCCTGCATCTTCTAGTATGGATATGATTTCAACAGTTAATGAAACATTGCCCTTTTCAAACTCATCTTCTCTTTTTGGACGATTGATACCGGCAAAATGAAATATGAAATCAGCATCTTTGCAAAACTCATGAAGCTCATTATTTGTATTGTTAATATCAAAGCGGATTACTTCAACATCTTGCATGTTTTCAAGATGAACGCATAGGTTTCTTCCGACAAATCCATTCGCTCCGGTGACTAAACACTTTCTCATTGATTGTTATCCTTTCAACTCATCTTGTATATATGAAAGTTCCAGCAATTTCTCTTTTACCTGTGCAACTTCGAGACGCTCTGTGTTGTGTGAATTATAATCTATACCTACAGAAAGTTCTGTTTCGCCTTCTGAATAATACTTTTCATAGTTTAAATCTCTATTATCTGGTAATATCCGATAATATCCAGGAAGGTCTTTTGCGGTGGTCATTTCCTCGCGTGTAAGTAATGTTTCAAAAAGCTTTTCCCCGTGGCGCGTGCCAATTGTCTTGATAGCAACATCTGATGAAAACAATTCCTTTAATGCTTCAGCTAAAACTTTAACTGTACACGCAGGTGATTTTTGCACAAAGATATCTCCGGGTTCTGCATTTTTATATGCATATAATACAAGCTCTACTGCTTCCTCGAGTGACATCAAGAAGCGAGTCATGTTAGGATCTGTGATGGTCAAGTCTTTTCCCTCTTTTATCTGGTTTACAAAAATCGGAATGACCGAACCACGAGATGCCATGACATTGCCATATCGCGTTGCGCATATGATAGTATTATCTGCATTCCTCGCCTTTGCAACCATGACCTTTTCCATGAGTGCTTTGGATATTCCCATTGCGTTAATGGGATAGACCGCTTTATCGGTTGAAAGACATATCACCTTGGTAACTCCTGCTTCTATAGCCGAATCCAACACGTTCTCTGTGCCTAAAACATTGGTCTTGACAGCTTCCATGGGATAAAACTCACATGATGGTACTTGCTTGAGTGCTGCTGCATGAAATACATAATCAACGCCCGTCATCGCATAATCCACACTGCGCTTATCTCGCACATCACCAATATAAAACTTGAGCTTATCATTATTATGCTTTTTGCGCATATCATGTTGCTTTTTTTCATCTCTTGAAAAAATCCTGATTTCTGCAATGTCTGTTTCTAAAAATCGGTCAATTACTGCATTTCCAAATGAGCCGGTACCGCCTGTAACCAATAATACTTTCCCTTTAAACATGGTGTCCTCCAAAATGAATTATTTCTCTGTACATTCTACTGAAATTTCCATTGTTCTTATTATATCATTAAAGAACTTGTCTTGACTGTAATTTTCTTCATAATATGCTCTTGCATTGCTTGCATACTTTGCAAGTGCTTTATTATTCTTTAAAAGCATGTCTACATTTTTGGCAAGAGATATGAAATCTTCAGATGCACATGCCAATCCGCACTTAGCATCCTCTATGACTTTAGTGGTTTCTCCACCAGCAGCTGCCAGTATGGGCCTTCCTGCTGCCATATATGTCTGTACTTTTCCCGGAAGCGTCAATTCGATAAAATGATTGGCCTTGAGTGTAACAAGCAATATGTCAGCTGTTTCATAAAATTTTGGCATTGTATCCAATGGTTGTCTTCCATGGAATGTAACCTGATGTGATACACCCAAATCATCTGCAAGTGCTTTGCACTCATTCAATGCACTGCCATCACCGACAATATGCCAATGAATGTCCTTTTTGTCCTTGAGCAATGACGCGGCACGGATAATAGTATCTACTGATTGTGATTTTCCGACATTGCCTGCAAACAATAGATTGAGCCCTTTGGTCTTAGGCATGGGTTTTGCATTGAAGATATCCTCTGCGTATTGTGGAATATGAATCACGTCACGATTCATCCCCAATACATCTGTAAAATAATCTGCAAACCCACTTGATGTTGCAATTAATACAGTTGCCTTATTGTATATTCTTTTGCAATAGTTTTTAAGCCTTTTATATAAAAACGACTTCTCGCTTAAATACATACGTGAAGTAATGCTTTCGGGCCATAGATCCAGACAGTTGAGCACAACCGGACAATGTGCTCTTCTTGCATATACATATGCAGGTTTGCACAATGTGATAGGTGAGTGTTGTTGAATAAAAACAACATCTGCATTCTTCTTTAAGCTCCTTGCTTTTATGGATGCAAAAAGTGCAAACGAGATATAGTTAAGCAATAATCTAAGCGAACCCTTACCGCGACCGATTAGCCTCGAGCGAACTACATTAGCCCCAAAGATAACTTCCTGTTGGTGCTTTTTGTAGTTTTTACCTTTGTAATCATCAAGAACTTTGCCTTCGGGGTAATTGGGAATCCCAGTGAGTACATTGACTGTATGGCCTTTTTCCACAAGCACCTTTACGATATCGTTAATACGCATCGGCTCGGGGTAAAAATATTGTGTCACAACTTGGATAATCATATCAAATAATTATAACATAAATCTATTATCTCGTCATGGACTATGTAGTCATGATTCATGATTTGTTAATATAACAAAAGAGCCGATTCATATCGGCTCTTGATGTGATCATTCGCTTTTTGCTTCAATGAGCTTTTGCTTTAGCTCATTTTCTAGCTGCTTGAGCTCTACCTCTACTGCCTTTCGTGCGATACTGCCTTCTTGTTGTATGCGTAGACTTTCCGTGATAGTCTCAATCAAATCTGAATTGACTTGACGTAATGTTTCAATCTCTACAATACCACGCTCTGCTTCCTTTGCGGTTTCGATCGTACCTGTCTTAAGCATTTCTGCATTCTTCTTCAACAGATCATTGGTAGTATCGGTGACCTGCTTTTGAATCTCAAGGGCTGAGCGTTGCCTAAAGATAGTGATTGCGATGACGATTTGATTCTTCCATAGAGGAATTGCATTCAATAAGGATGATTGAATACGTTCAACTAACACTTGATCGTTGTTTTGCACCAATCGTATCTGTGGCATGGACTGTATTGCAACAACACGAGAAAGCTTCAAATCGTGTAATTTCTTTTCAAAACGATTGACCATTGATTCCATGTCACGCAGTGCTTGGGCTTTTACTGCATCGCTTGCTTCTTCCGCTTCTTTTCTCATAACAGGAAGCATATCGTCTTTAAGCTCTTTGATGCGTATATCTCCTGCTGCAATGAAGATATCCAACTCCTTCATGTACCCATAGTTCTTGTCATAGAGCTGGTCTAGCAATTCAATATCCCGAAACAATCCATCGCGTGCTTCTTCAAGCTCTTGGATAATCTTATCAATTTGAACAGATAGCTTGTCATAACGTGCGACAAACTTTCTGATGCGTCGTGCCAAAGAGTTGAATAATCCGCCACGCTTGGAGGATGCAACACTATCGACGTTGATATCTTTTACATTGACCATCAAGTTGGATAACGCCTCGCCAACATATCCGCTGTCCTTGCTACGCACCTGTTCTAAAACTGTATCTGAAAAATCCGCAATCTCCGTCTGTGCGCCGACACCGAATTGTATGACAGACTGTGTATCCGTGACGTCGATTGATTGAACGAGTTCATTGACTCTCGTAGTTTCTTCGGGTGTGAACTCATCCATGGTGACTTCGTTGGATAATACCTGTAATTGTTTGCTTTTGTCCATGTATTGCTCCTTTCTCTACTCCTGTTGCGTGGGTTCATCCTGATCTTTTATTGTTTCCTCTAGCAATCCTCTGGCGGATAGTGTTTTCTTGAGTACTTCAAGCTCCACATCCAAGTCCATAATATTGTTTTGGTAGAACTTGTTGATTTGAGAATCTGTCGCTATGCGTAATAATACCAAGCCTTCTTTTGCATTGGTCAATGCGTCTTTGCCTTCTTGTGTGATACTGGGTGCATCAAAAAGCAACACTGATTGGCTAATGATACGCTCCAATGATGATAGCATGGTGTTGAGAAACCGTCTTGCGATTTTGATATCTTTTGGGTCTTGTTTTACCATCTTGAAGATTTGCTTGCATCGATCGGAAATGGTGTCAAGCTCTTCTCGCATCGATATATCATCGAGTTTATAATATCCTCTGCGTACAGCTTGGAGTCTGATGTTGCTCTTTTTAATGAAGCGTTCCACATCTCCCAAGGTTATTCCTTCTGCTACAGGTTGCTTTTTCTTCTTTTTGTCTTTCTGATTCACAAAAATGAGCATAATCACGACTGCAATGATGATAAGTCCTATGATTCCCAATGCCCACCAGATAATCATTTTATTGAATAAAACCAATGCAATGACAACAACAATAGCAGCAACGACTCCTACTGAACAACCGCTCTGTTTGTTTTGCATAATATGCTCCTTCAAAATGATGTTCTTATATTATATCACTGTTATGTATCATTCGTAAATGATAGGAATATTTATATTTTTCATTGTCTATATATATTAATTGAACATTGTATACAGACATGCGCTACTAAACTAATGCAAAACCGACAAAGCCTCATTATTTATTGTTATATTACTTTCAATTGTATTGCAGATTAAGGCATTATTTGTTATATTATTTGTAAAATAACAACTAGGAGTTAATTATGCCACTCGTAACAACAAAAGAAATGCTACAGAAAGCATATGACGGCGGATACGCTATCGGTGCCTTTAATGTAAACAATATGGAAATGGTACAGGGAATCGTGGATGCTGCAAAAAAACTAAATGCACCATTAATCCTTCAAGTATCTGCCGGCGCAAGAAAATACGCAGGTCCTATATATCTTCGCAAGCTTGTTGAAGCTGCTGTGGAAGAAACAGGTCTTCCAATTGCAATGCACTTAGATCATGGTGCAGATTTTGAAATATGCAAACAATGCATTGATGGTGGATTTACATCCGTTATGATAGATGGTTCTCATCATTCATTTAAAGACAATATCGCACTTACTAAAAAAGTTGTAGATTACGCTCATGATAGAGGAGTTACAGTTGAAGGCGAGTTAGGTCAACTTGCAGGTGTTGAAGATGATGTTAATGTTTCAGCTGAAGACGCAAGCTATACAAGACCTAAAGAAGTTAATGAATTTGTTGAAAAAACAGGCGTTGATT
>JAGLOK010000217.1 GCA_023139005.1 Clostridiales bacterium
GCAACCTTTCCAATGGATGAATGGGTATATTCACACATTTTATCTTATGGCGACAATGTTGAGGTACTTGAACCACTATACATGAAAGAAGAGATACAAAAAAGACTTAAGAACATACTACGTGTTTACCAAAAAGAAAACTAATAGAAATATTTTATAGATTAAAGGAGGTAGGAAATTATTAAATTAGACATGAAAAAGCACCTGCTAGAGTTTGTTAAAAGCATGGATGATGCACCAGAATTGGACACTATTCAAGTTCCTAATGTGCTATTGGACACAGAAAAAATTAAGATGGCGATGATAAGTGAAGTGCCACCACCTGATAGAAGTGATTATTTTTATAGCAACAAGCCAACTGCTTCATTTGTAGAATCCACACTTTCATTGTTTAACATGAGTGGTGTGCAAGTAACGTCAGTGGATGAAATTATTAAAATGGGAATCTATATCACAACCGCTGTCAAAACGCCAAAAAGCGAATACACCATTAAAACAGATACCATTAAAGCACACCTTCCAATCTTAGAAGAAGAGCTAAATCTATTTTCTAACTTGAAGGTCAGCATGTTGATGGGTGATGTTGCAAAAAAGGCTGTAAACTATATTGCAAGAAAACATACCAAAAAAAGCGTCATACCAACAGAGTCAACGTACAAAATACGAAGACAAGAATTTTATTACAAAGGAATTCGAGTTTTTCCTTCCTATATCATGACAGGCGGAAATCTTCTAATAGAAAAATCAAAGGTTACGATGATCACTGAAGATATTGCAAAAGCAATAAAATTATTAGAGGATTGCAAATAATAAGACATACTGATGTCATATTCCTTCTTATATGATAGAAATATCAAAATACAGGAGGTCAATATAATGACAGATATGAAGATGTGCCAAAGCTGCGCAATGCCCATGACAGAGGATGCTCAGTTCGGAACCAACAAGGACGGAACAAAGAACGAAGACTACTGTTCGTACTGCTATGCAGACGGCGCGTTTGTCGGTGGCGACAGCACGATGGAAGAAGTCATTGAAACATGCGTAAAACCCTGCCTAGACTATGGCGTATATCCCGATGCCGATACAGCAAGAGCTGCAATGATGGTATCATTCCCGAAGCTCAAAAGATGGGCGAAATAATCAAAACTTGATAGGTGAAATAACATGGACATGCCATACAAAATCAACCACAAACTATTTGCACCCTGCGGAATGAATTGTATGGTGTGTTATGTTCACCTGAAAGCAAAGAAACCATGTGATGGGTGCTTATGCGCAGATACTCACAAAACTGAACGATGTAAAGCATGTCAAATCAAAGCTTGTGCGGATGAAAAGGGACTGACCTACTGCTACGAATGTGATGCTTTTCCTTGTCTCCGCATTAAAAATCTGGACAAAATCTACCGAAAAAGATATCAAGTCAGCTTGATTGAAAATAGCAAGGCAGTATTCGATAAAGGATTGGAAACATTTTTGCTACATGAGAAGAAGCGATGGACATGCGCTGATTGCAATGGTGTCATCTCACTGCATGATAAACAGTGTTCCAAGTGTGGAAAGACAGACGACTCAACCTCAGGTTGAGTTTTTCGCTACAAAAATACATTTCAATACATTCTATTTGATATCAATAGAAGATATAATTTGATTGATAAATAATGCAGGAGGAATGTTATGGATCTAATACAAATCGGCAATAAAATTAGGCAACTGCGCAAGGCATGCACGTTGACACAAGAAGAACTTGCAGAAACCATGGGCGTGAGTCCGCAGGCAGTCAGCAAATGGGAGAATGGGCATTGTCTGCCGGAAACAGCAGTGTTGCCAAAGCTTGCAAGAACGCTCAATTGCTCCATTGAGGATATGCTTTTAATGGATGTAGAATGTAGTACATCCAAAATGAAACATCAAAAAACGCTAATCATCGAACCGAAGATTATCAGAAAAGGAGAATTGATTATCGCCGGTATCAAGGGCGATGGCAATCAAACAGGGCTATTATGGAAACGATATGACACACTGGGAAAGACCACACCTTTAAACAACAAAAAAGAAGAGGGTGGTTATGAACTTAGAATATATGATCGGGATGATAGCTGTGAGTGTTGGGTGGGCGAAAGTGTATTGTCAAAGGTAAATGATAATAACTACCAAAGCATCATGCTACCTGACGTATGGTATGCAGTGTTTGAGATCTATCCTGCCAGAGGATATGACAGTCAAAATGAAGCAATGGATAAATGGCTATTGGACAACAATGATCAATATGAGCAATTGAAGATGGATAACAAGCACTATGTCATCGAGTTTTATGATGAACGTTTCAAGGGCAATGAGGATCCTAATTCAATTGTAGAGATGTGGATACCGATTATTAAGAGAATCTAGATGGAACAGATGTTATTATCCACTGGTTAAGCGTATTATAGTTCTATAAAGGGGCAGAAGATGGGATATTATATTGATGCGAAAAAAGTCAGTCTGGACACCCTGCAGAAAAGAATCGAGGAGACCGATTTAATCCCGAGTCAACAGATGTTGCTTGATGATATCGGTAAAAACTTTGTGACATTCAAAGAGAATGGGTATGGTACCCTTTTGGACCTGCGCAAGGAAATAAAGAATGTAAAAAACATCCCTTCGGTTGCGGAAAAGACTGGAATCAATCCTGCATATCTGACAATACTCAGACGATTGATTGAGGGCTATTTCCCAAAGTCGGTACCCATTAAGGCGTTTGATTGGTTCCCCCCAAAAGACATGGATAAACTGGCGGAGGAAGGCCACAAAAATAATGTGAAATTATTTGATTTGCTAAACTCATCCCAAAAGCGAGTGGAGATAGCAAAGCAGCTCATAATCGATCAAGATATCTTGGATGAACTCTATAGTATTGTGAATCTAACCAGGATACAATGGATCAGCCCAATGGCTGCAAGGATGCTATTTTTGGTCGGATATAAAGACACCCATAGCATTGCCAGTGCAGACGCTGAGGATATTTGCAATGAACTCGATCGGATAAACAAAGAAAAAGGATTCTTCAAAGGAAAGATTGGCCTTAGAGATATCAAGCGCCTCATTAAAGCGGCATCCTTTATATCATAGCGTGTTCGGTTGATCATATCATGAAAGGAAATAAACAATGAAAAAAGAAAATAATACATCCATCATCCATATATCCGACCTACCCAGAACAGGGCGTATCGGCAGGTTCATCAAGATACTAGAAAAGCAAGTCGATGAAGACACGTTGCTGATGATTGCAGAGGGTGCTATTTCATATGATACGATGAACGATGCACAAAAAGCAGCATGGTGGAAGGGTGCTATAGAAAAAATGGAGAACATACTGGGCAAGGAAGTATCTGTTGAGATTATGCATCAATGTGGCGCAAAATGATGTGGTAAAGGACAAAGAAACACTGCAAAGAAATTGATGGCAGAATCAAAATCCATATCTGAATTCCTTAATAAAATCAGTACATACGAGGTAAAAGATGGCGATTTGGAGTATAAATTGATTAATGACAATACTATTATCGCAAAACATCATAAATGTTTTTGTGGACAGGTTAAATTATCCAAAGAAAATCACACAACTGATACCTATTGTCAATGCTCAGTAGAGTTTAATAGACAGTTTTTCATGGCAGCATTAGATAAATCAGTGGATGTTAAATTAAAAAGTGCAATCCTAAACGGAGATGATTACTGTACATTTGAAATAACTTTCTAGTTAAGAAATACACACAGATAAAAGCTCTTATCTACTAAGGGCTTTTTTTATTTGGAATTATCTAGTCTTACTCGTATAATATAACTATATAAAACTAAGAAGGTAATTATTATGGAATTATTCAATGCAATTGCAAAAAGACACAGTTACAGAGGCAGCTTTAAAGACATAGCTATCACAAAACAGGATTTACAAAAAATTGTACAAGCAGGAATTGATGCACCATCTGGGTGCAACGCTCAAACAACTTCATTTATCATTGTAGATGACGAGAAAATCCTTGATAAGCTAAATGAGATTGTATCAGGAAAGGCAATGAATACAGCAAAAGCTGTAATTGTAGTACTATCTTATCCAATTGAGGCTTATTATGATATGAGTTTTGCAAAGGAAGATTATTCGGCAGCAGTAGAAAACATTTTACTTGCAGTAACAGCTCTAGGATATGCTACAGTGTGGATTGATGGTCAAATTAGAAGAGAAGAAAAGGCTGAGAAAATCGCACGACTATTAGATGTCCCTAATAACCTTATTGTAAGAGTTGTCTTACCAATTGGTGTGCCGAAAGTTAAAAAAGAGCAGAAGGCGAAGCTACCCTTTAACGAAAGAGCTTGGTTTAATGGATATAAGAAATAATATATTATGAAAATTGATAGATTGCTCGGAATAGTTACTATTCTCACACAAAAAGAAAAGATGACCGCACCACAGCTTGCGATGCAATTTGAGGTGTCAAGAAGAACCATCAACCGCGACATTGAAGACATTTGCAAGGCGGGAATCCCCATCGTGACCACACAGGGCAGAAATGGTGGAATATCCATACAAGAGGGATATACGCTGGACAAGAAATTGCTCAGTAGCAACGAACTATCCGATATCATTACAGCACTCAAAGGACTAGGTAGTGTCTCAAAATCTAAAGATATTGAGATGCTTTTGCATAAATTCGCACCCCGTGAAAAGTCCATAATCAACGATGATGGGTGCATCGTGATTGACCTAGCATCCCATCATAAACATAGTTTGTCTGATAAAAT
>JAGLOK010000218.1 GCA_023139005.1 Clostridiales bacterium
CTCACTCTCGTGTTGCTTAACTATATTTATATCATCCCCTACTACTCGTACTTCAATGTCTTTATCCGTTGGAAATGCATACATGAGCTGCTTTACAGCAATCTTTGCATCTAAATTCCTTTCATCAATCCTTCGCTGAAGGTGGTCAACTAATTCTCCATTGGTATCATATGAACTTTCATCAAGATTCACTCTAATCATAATTTGACTAACATCAGCGCGTGCAGAGTATATTAGTAATATTCTATTGAATCTTGGTACTCCACCACCAATTGCAGTAACATAGTATTCTATACATTCTTCATTTTCAAGTATTATAGATACTTCGCCTGCAATATTCGCAGTACTATCTATGTTGTCACTACTATTATTGGTTATATCAATATATATGATGTCCTTATCAGAAGTTGGAAAGAATATTTTATCTATATCATAAGCCAAATATCCTGTGACAACGAGTGCGATAACAATAATCAGCACCACTACCCACTTTGCCTTCATTCCTTTTTTAAGAATCTTTAAGAAAGCCTTTTTGACAGGAAACTTTTTATTACTTTTTTTCTTTGGTTTAAAGAATATAAAAGCAAATACAGGAATGATGAGCACTGCAACAAGATATGAGGCAGCCAAAGTGACAATTACGATTTGAGGTAATGCCTTGATATAGTCTCCTGCGATAGATGTTAAGAAAAGAAATGGAGCAAATGCAGCAATTGTAGTAAGAGTAGATGTGAGAACAGGAACTGCAACTTCTCTAGTACCATCGATGCATGCCTTTAGTTTTTTATTACCATCGTCTATATATCCTTGAATCGAATCACTAATCACGATTGCATTATCAACTAGCATACCAAGGGAAATAATTAGTGCTGCGATTGATATTTGATGAATCACAATGTTAAACACTCTCATCATTGAAAACGCAATAAGTATAGATAGTGGGATAGATACTGAAACAATTATCGCATTCCGGAATCCCATACCAATCAATACAACCAGTATAACAAGTATCACACTGATTAGAAGGTTTTGCATAAATACACCGATGGAGTCTTCTACCTCTTCTGGTTGAAACAATAATTCTTTTATCTGAATGTCACTGGGTAGTTCTTTTTCGAATTGTTCTATCTCTTGTCTTATATCGTCTCCAACTAGCAGTATATTCTGTTGTTCATCAAAATAACCTACAACCAATACTGTATTGCTATTGTCAACGATATAGTATGTGTCGTTGGCTTTTTGTGCAGAATATATTTCTGATACATCCTTAAGTGTTATCATAGTATTGGTCTGATTGTTAAATCCAACAATCGTATCCTCTATGTCCTCTATGTTTTTATAGGTTTCATCTACTTCTATGGATATCTTTTCATTACCATCGCCTATCTTTCCCATTGGTATGTCAATGTTATTGAATTTTACAATGTTCACAACATCATTAAGTGAAATGCCCAGCAAACTAAGTTTTTCTTGATCTACTTCAATAATCACTTCCTGATTGATATGCCCTTTGGTCTCAAATTTATTCACACCTGCGATATTTGATAAATCTCTAGACAATTCTGATGCATACACATTGAGTTCTTCGTGAGTATAGTTATCAGATGACAAGCTGAGTATAACTTCAGTTTCGTTTGTGATATTCGTGTTGATATCGATTTTCAGCGCTTGCTCAGGCAGCTCACTTTGTAGTGCAGTCATGTGTTCTTGAAGCTGATCAAATGCTTCATCTCGATCTGCATTCACATCCAGTTCCATTATTACCAAAGACAAGTTTGATGAACTATAAGAATTACTTGTATTGTATCCATCAATTCTCTTTAACCGTTCTTCAATCTTGCTGGTTATATAGGTATCCACATCTTCTTGATTCGCACCGGGGTATACTGTGGTTATGAAAGCATATGGGACAGAGAAATCAGGCGACTCTTGTTTTGGTGATATATAGTAGCTAAATACGCCTGTAATAACAATTACTGCAACAAACAGTAGCGTAATTTTTCTATTGTTGATTAGTTTTTTTAATAGTGTTTTCATAATTATTTTGCTCCCATTAATTCTTTTTTGATGCTATCTTGCATGAATTTCCGAAATTTTTTGAATTGTTCTACCTTTACTTGATCTTCAATGTCCTCAAGCAATATGCTAACGATTCCATTGATAAATGCAGTTGCAAACGCTTTAATAAACAGTGCAGTATCCGGGTTTCTCTTGATCTTTCTAGCTACAGTCGGAAATTGCACCGTTGTAGTATAAAATCTCTCGATGATTGATTTTTTAATGCTTTCAAATTTTGTATTGTTGCTATTTAACAGCACCAAGGTAAATACTTGCTTGTTCCGAAGATATACCCCTGCAAAGTCACCGATTGTGTATTTTCCAGCGCTCCATTGTAGTTTTTCATCTAATGATTCAGATATCTGATATATTTCTTCTACAACAGGATTGACGATGCTTTCGAAAAGATTTTCCTTATCCTTAAAGTATCGATAGATATTCCCTACCGATATTCCTGCCTGCTCTGCGATATCTTTCATATTGGTGTTAATATATCCAGCTTTATTAAACTGCTTTGTCGCAGCAGCTGTAATGCTTGCCTTTATGGGGTTTTTTAATGTCTGTGCCATAAATGAATCTCCATTCACTATTGGGTATAGTATCACAATCCTCCACTATTTTCAAGCCTTGTCAATATATTTATACAATTAAATATATGTTGTATTTTGTTAGCATTTAATATTTCAACATTTTATATTAGTTGACTAGTGATACCGTGCATTTTATAATGTATCTATTGATTAGGAGGTATGCTATGCCGTCAGAAATAGATAACAACGCAGACTTGCAATTTGCAGAGCTTAGTGATTCAAACATTGCAGTCTTAGCCTCCAAAGGTGACCATGATGCTTTGGACTATTTGCTAATCAAATACAAGAAGTTTGCAAAGCACAAAGCACGCTCATACTTCATCGCAGGTGCAGACAATGAAGACATCGTACAAGAAGGTATGATTGGTCTATACAAAGCCATACGCGACTTCAATCCCGACCGCTTAGCGTCGTTTTACTCATTTGCAGATCTTTGCATCACACGTCAAATCATCACAGCAATCAAAACCGCAACGCGTCAAAAGCACATACCGCTAAACTCATATGTATCACTATTCCGACCTATTGAAGAAGAATCTGAAAGAACATTGATTGATGTTATTACTAAATCTTCAGACTTGAATCCAGTAAATATAATTATCGATGAAGAAGAAGAAATCGAAATTGAAAATAAGATTAGTGAAATGCTTTCACAACTTGAACATGAAGTGTTTGCTCTATATATGCAGGGCAAATCATATCAACAAATTGCCGTTCTGCTTGAATGTGAAGTGAAAGCAATTGACAATGCCCTCCAACGTATCAAACGAAAGATTAATCAATACTTAACTAAAAGGAAAATTCTCTAACTATTTTAAATAGACAAAAACCTCCGCATACATATGCCGAGGCTCTAGTTCTCACAATTCGATTTGCTATTTCTCTTTGTCTTCTTTAATTTCTACTACAGCTTTATCTGCATAATAACCGCATGTTTTACATACGCGATGATTCAACTTAATGCTGTGACATTTAGGGCATTCGCCTGTTCCTGGCGCTGTTAGTTTCCAGTTCGCTTTTCTTGAATGCTTTCTCGCTTTGGATGTCTTTCTCTTTGGTACTGCCATTTCTACACCTCCCTATCTTCATCTTCAAAAGATAGCTCCTTCATAATAGCGAAGGGGCTTGAATCTATTTTTTCTTGCTCAATACAATTACAATCTTTATCATTCATATTGCCGCCACATATTGCGCACAAACCTTTGCACTTCTCTTCACACAAATGCTTCATTGGCATAGTCAATGATATATTGTCCAAAACCATTAACTCTAAATCAATCACATTATTTTCAAACAGATATCTGTCTGGATAGTCTTCATCTTCAACCTTTGAATACTCTTCATAGAAATCAAAGTTTAAGCTGTTTGATATTGCTTTTGTGCAACGATTGCACTTCGAAGAATATTCTACAGCAATATTGCCTTTAGCAATGTAATCTTTTCCTGTGTACATCAGTTTTCCCAAAATAACAAGCGGTGATATGAACACAAACTCATCTTCTGAAATCACTATAGATGCTAATTCTCTAGTACAATTAAAGTCTATAGACTTTCCAGGTTTATTTAGAGCTTCGGTTACATCAATCTTCACTTCATCACTCCAAGGTTTCGCGAATTACACATTCACCATTATCTTGTTTTGACACAAGCAAGCGTAATTATACAATTTAGTCATAATATTGTCAATATATCATTCTAATTATTTATGCTTTGTACCCGACTATTTTATAAGTATCTCTTGCAATCATCAACTCTTCATCTGTTGCAATAGTAAATGCTTTTAGTTTTGAAGCATCTGTTGTAATCTCATAAACAGGTACACCACGTTGCGTAGAGTTTCTCTCCTCATCAAACTCAAGTCCCATAAATTCAAAGCTTTTGGAGATGTCTCTTCTGAGCTGCGGATTGTTTTCGCCAACACCAGCTGTGAATACTATACAGTCCAGTCCACCCATTGCTGCTGCATATGCTCCGATGTATTTGATAACTTTATAACAATACATGTTGTATGTTTCTATAGCACGTTGATCGCCACGCTCAACTGCATCGTCAATGTCTCTCATATCTGCACTAATTTTTGATACACCCCAAATACCTGATTCTTTGTTTAGTATATTCATCACTTCTTCTATATTGAGATTACGTTTTTTCATCAAAAACTCTATCAATGACGGATCAATATCTCCACAGCGAGTGCCCATCAGTAATCCTTCAAGTGGAGTCATTCCCATTGATGTATCTACACTTTTTCCACAATCAATCGCAGCAACTGAACCACCATTACCTAGGTGACACGATGCTATCTTAAGCTTTGATGCGTCTTTGCCCATAGCTTTTGCAACTGTCTGTGCAATGAAGCGATGGCTTGTACCATGAAAGCCATATCTTCGCACCTTATCTTCTGTGTAGAAATCATATGGTATTCCATACAAATATGCTTTCGGGGGCATTGTTTGATGAAATGATGTATCAAAAACTGCAACTTGTGGAACCGTTGGCATAATCTCAGAACATGCTTCAATACCCATGATGTTTGCAGGGTTATGAAGTGGTGCGAGTGCGATGTTGTCAACTATCGCTTGTTTTACTTCGTCATCTATCAGAACTGATGCTGAAAACTTCTCTCCACCATGAACCACTCTGTGTCCAACAGCTTCGATTACTGACATGTCCTCAATAACTCCGTGGTACTTATTTGTTAACGCTTTGAGAACAGCACTGATTGCTTCTGTATGCGTCTTTATCGGAGTTTGTATGCGCGTCTTTTCTTGTCCTGTCGGAGTATGTTGTAGGTTTGAGCCTTCAATGCCTATTCTTTCAACAATACCTTTTGCAATCAATTTTTCTTCTTCTATATCAATAAGCTGGTATTTGAGCGATGAGCTCCCTGCATTGATTACTAATATGTCCATAAACTTCCTCCATGATTTTTGTTATTTCTGATTATTTTCTATACTTGTAGCATAAATAAACACATTAGTATATTATATACTTGAAAGAGATAAATGCAAGGTGATTTTATGAAAGTTTGCGGTATTATTGCAGAATACAATCCATTTCACAATGGACATAAGTACCAAATAGATTTTACAAGGCGTGAGTTGTCATGTGATTATATTATTGCAGTGATCAGCGGTAACTTTGTCCAACGTGGTGCGCCGGCTGTAATTGACAAATATTATAGAACAAGAATGGCTCTATCCGGTGGCGCAGATATCGTCATCGAATTGCCTACATTTTACGCACTTCAAAGTGCGCAGTACTTTGCTCTTGGTGGTGTGTCTCTACTGGATGGTCTAGGGATAATCAATAATATTTCATATGGTAGTGAGTCGTATGAAAAGCCCGCAAGCGAGATTATTGACTTTATATCAAAGATACCTCCTGAAAAAAAAGAAGCAATTGAAGAATCTATGGGCAAATATTTGATACAAGGAAATTCTTATCCACTATCTTACGCCAAATGTCTTTCTGATTATCTAACAAGTAATAGTTTTGACAAGAAAGACGTTTCTGATACGCTATCACAACCGAATACCATACTCGAGCTTATGTATCTTGAAGCACTTGCCACATTATCATCAGATATTCAACCATTTAAGGTAGCAAGAAGAGGTGCCCAATATCATGATAAGGTAATGTCCGGTACCATTTCAAGCGCGACAGCCATTCGTCGTTCACTCGGGAAAAACAGCATGTACCTAGACAGTGTTACCTCATCTTGTGCGAAGCTTATTCAATCTGCATTGAATGAAACCAATGGTCCCATTACAGCAGAAAGATATTTTAAAACTTTCTTATACTCAACTGCAAAAAATGAAAAAGGACTATCAGTACTTGCAGATATTTCAGGTGGTCTTGATATGCGTATGATTAAAAAATTGAATAGTTCAAGCAACATGGATGAGTACATCAAAGCAGTGAAATCGAAAAGCTATACATATGTGCGAATTGCACGTACTATTTTCAATTATATTCTTGGGATAGACGCATCAGATACAAGACTCATTCGCAAAGATTTACCGATGTATGCAAGAGTGCTTGGGTTAAAAAAAGAAGCAAGTTTTCTAATTGATATGATGCATGAGAAAGCAAATATCCCCGTATTTACACAAACTGCGAAATTTGAGCCAAAAACGGATGCTCAAAAAAGATTATTTGAAATAGATATAAATGCAAGTGATATATATAATATTCATGCAAATATGCCATACAACAAAGGAAGTGACTATACAAATCAAGTCATTGTAATATAATTTAGTCTTTTGATTTGTTTAAAATATTAAGTGCCATCTTAATTTCATCAATTTTTTCTAAAGCAGCAGTATTCCCTATGTTCATACACTCCTCTGCATCTGCAAATGATACTGGACTCATTTCTCTTGTATTTGAAGTTATTGAAATATCCACATCTGTTACTATTTGCGACATCGCCTGCCACTCCATCATTCCATATACTGTGAGCAGTACATTAAACACGTTTTTTGGCGTTTCATTGTTGCCCCCTCTGTAGTTCACATCAGAACATATGATGTAATCGGCACCCATTTCCTTTAGTATCTGCACTGGACAGCGCTCAAGCACGCCACCATCGACATACGTCTTTTCATCAATTATGACAGGTTCAAATATTCCCGGTATTGCAATGCTCGCCCGAATTGCTTTCACTGTTGAGCCTTCTTTAAAGTGAACTGATTTCCCATCTTCTATACAACAAGCTGCTGCTACAAATGGGATGTTGAGTTCTTCGATATTCTTACCCCCAGTTAGGGTGAAAATCAACTCTTCAATTCTTCTTCCACGAAGCATTCCCATTTTGGGAATGGATAAGTCGAAGAACTTTCTGCTTTCTGCTAAAGTTATTTTCTCGCAAAATGCACGCATTAAAGAAATGCGCATTCCTGATGCATATACAGCACCAATCGCTGCGCCCATTGATGTTCCTGCGATCATATCTATTGGAATATTGTTTTCTTCAAGCACTTCAAGTACTCCGATATGTGCAAGTCCTCTCATTGCACCACCGCTTAATGAAAGACCTACTTTTGCTCTGTTTTTCATATTCAAACATCTCCATTCATTATATGAAATATGATTTTTATCATTTTATTGTATTCATATCAAGACTCACAAGGATAGTTCTCATTTATTGCATATGTTTACCATCTGCAAGCGGTTCGCAACTCCCTTGATGGCTCAATGCATTTGAAACATTTTTTTATTTCAGTGGCATCTCACAAAGTTTATGCGTTTTGATACAAAACAACTCGAGTAAAATAGTATTACTCGAGTTGGTGTGTTTTATTGGTTTAGTTTTCTAATAAACATAAAATAACAGCACTTCTACTAGTGCCCGCGCATTTGTGTACGATTCTGGCGTACGATATCAAGGTTTCGCTGAATGTAGCTCTCCAAGTCAGCTAGTATGTCCTCTACATACTCATTTGCGCTAAGCCGTATCTCACGCGCAGAAGTTTCTGCGTTTTGGATAACTTCTTCTGCTTTTTCATATGCCATTTGTGTAATCTTATTTTGATCCACAAGTAGTCCAACTTTATCGTTGGCATCTTCTACGATTTGCTCTGATTCTTTTTCCGCATCGTATAGGATTTGATTTTTCTCTTTGTTTATTTCTTCTGCTTCCAAGATCTCATTGGGTAATCCCTCTCGGATATCGTTAATAATATCAAGACATTTTTCTCGATCAACACCACATTTGTTAGATAGTGGTACATTCGATGCTGATGAGATTTCCTCATCAAGATAATCTAATAGCGCAAGTACGTTCATTGTTTATCCCCCTTGAATTTTTTCTGAATTACATCATTGATACACTCTGGCACCATCGTGGAAACATCTCCACCTAAGAGTCCTATTTCCTTGACTGAGCTTGAGCTGATATATGAATACTGTGTATCTGCCATACTGAAAATCGTTTCTATATCTTTGTTCAATTTTTTATTTAGTGCAGCCATACGAAATTCATAATCGAAGTCCGAGACCGTTCTTAGTCCGCGCACAAGTGCACTAGCACCTACTTCTTCTGCAAACTTCATTAGCAGTCCATCAAAAGACA
>JAGLOK010000219.1 GCA_023139005.1 Clostridiales bacterium
TGCTAATGCAGGATTAATTATTTTACCACTATCATGTACGTTAATTATATCGAGTATTTTGATCTCACCCATTTCCATATCCACCTCAACATCTACAAAACAAGTTCCGAAGGAGAATGTGTTTTGTCTGCAATTTACTGTACGCTCTGCAGATATGTGAACAGCATTCTCAGGATTGTAAAAAGCATTGGTTGCAAGTATTTGCAGCGTAATGAGCGTCTCTCTTGTTTTACTGTTGATTATTTCGCTATCTACTATATCCATATTATCAGACTTCATGTTTAATACAACTTCTGCGTATTCAAGTATTTTTTGTTTCAAAATTTCTGCAGTTTGCTTCACTGCCTTACCTGCCACATAAGTTTGTCTTGATGCATATGCCCCTAAATCAAAAGGTGATACGTCTGTATCTTGTGTGGATACAATATTCACATCTTCGAAATTAACACCAATAGTTTCCGCTGCCATTTGTGAAAACACAGTGTCAGCCCCTTGACCAATTTCAGTTGCGCCCATTTGCATTTGCACAGTGCCGTCTTGGTTGAGTGTAATACGTGAACTGGACACCTCTATTGCAAATGGATAGACACCTGTTTTATAGCAGAATATAGACATACCTACACCACGTCGCAGATTGCCTTCTTGGTTTTTGTACTGCTTTCTTTTATTGTCCCAATCTATATATTTTCTGCCTTTTTGGATACACTCCTCAAGTGCAGTAGAATAGCAGTATATATCAACATCCTTGCTTTTGTATCCTTTTACCATCATGTTTTTGAGCCTGAACTCAATAGGATCAAATCCCATCTTCTCTGCAATGTTTTCCATATGAGATTCACATGCAAATGCAGCTTGAGGAATGCCATATGCGCGCATTGCGCCACTTGTACCTAGATTGGTATAAACAGTATAAACATCTGCCTTAAATCCGCCTGTCTGGCTGTATATATCGCTGTAGTTCTTAACAGTATTCCGAACTACTGCATGGCCATGTGATGCATATCCCCCTTGATCTGATATTGCCTCTATATATCTTGAGACTAATCGGCCATCGGGTGTAATGGTTGTTTTAAATTTGAAATCAATTGCATGACGAGATCGTGTACACATGAAGGTTTCTTCTCGAGTCAATTCCATTTTTATCTTTTTGCCACCCAATAACATGCTTAGGTAAGCGTTTAATGGCTCGTATAGCACATCTTGTTTGTTGCCAAATCCTCCACCGATATAGGGTTTAATTATTCGTATCCTACCCCAATTAACACCCAAAGCCTGACCGACTATGCGTCTCATAATATGAGGAATTTGAGTGGATGATACAATTACTATGCGTTCACCTTCCATATATGCATATGAGATAGGGTTTTCAATATGACAATGCTGTACTCTTGGAGTATGAAACTCTTCTTCAAATGATATTAATCCTTCTTGTTTTTGAGATTCGTCATATCCATCATAGTCATAGGATTCTTTCTTTAATATATTACTTTGATAGCCTTCATGGAGTTGTGTTGCATCATTTGACATTGCTTGTTTTGGATTAAGGATTGGTGTATATTCTTCGTATTCTACTTATATAGCTTTCAGTGCACGATCTGCTGTGATTGTATCAGTTGCAACCACTGCTGCAATATCATCTCCATATATCCTGACTCTAGTATTTAGCATCTTTCGATCTTCGATATCTGCATGTTCGGGATCTAGAGAAAAGGGATGCCCGGGTGTTCCATATTTGATATCCGGTACATCAAAACAAGTAACTATCTTAATTATTCCAGGAATTGATTGTGCTTCTGATGTGTCAATTGATATAACTAAACCATTTGCTATTGTACTGTGCAAAACCTTTGCAATCAAGGTTTTATCATTACAAAAATCATCAGTATAACGCGCTCTTCCTGTAACTTTATCAACAGCATCTACACGCTTTACGCTTTTACCGATACTCATTTATGTTACTCCTTAAAAATCATATTTACTATGAAATTATGCTTTATAGAACAATAAAAATTAGTATGCTCTCTGTTATTATATAATACTATAGAATTACTTTACAACTTATAGGATAGTTTTATGAAACCAACACTAATAATACTGTGATACTTAACATTTATTTTCTATTTGTATTAGTTTTTTAGCTGCGATATAATATATAATGAAAGGGGAGGATACTATGAAATTTGGTTTAATACTATTAGCAGCTGGCGAAGGTAAAAGATTTGGCGGAATCAAACTAGAGACTATTTTGAACGATAAGCCTGTCATTGAATATATTCTTTCTAATATTCCAATCAATGATTTTGAAGAACTCATAACAGTCGCAGCAGATGAATATATACTCAACACCGCAAAAAAATACGGCATATCAGGTGTAATTAATGATCAACCTAAGTTGAGTATATCAAAAAGCATTGCAATGGGTACTGAACAAGTTCGAAATACAGATGCATACATGTATTGTGTATGCGACCAACCTCTGCTATCAAAAGAAACGATTCAAGGTATGATTAGAGATTACAAACCAAACACAATCCTTGCACTTTCTCATAATAATAAACGAGGTAATCCTGTTATTTTCCCTTCATATATGTATGACGAACTGATAAATTTAGAATTTGGACAATCAGGACAGAAAGTTATCAATGCACATTTGGATATTCTTGAGCATTATGAAATAGACGACAGTTCTCAATTGATGGATATCGACACAAAAGAGAGCCTTGCAAGTTTAAGTGATATTATCGGCGAAAAATCTCTTTAAGCGTATCTAAGACTTCAGTATTATTTGCTTTTGATACTTCGATTATTTTGACATCCGGTCTACTTCGAATGCTATCTAGAAATGGAGAATTTCTTGGCTTTATCACACCAAGAACATTGACTTTTGAATCCAGACATTGATGTACTTGACTTTGAAATAAATTGCACTTGCTTTCTAATACACCGAGTTCATCCATAATAACAAGATTTGTGTTCTCGTGGTTTTTCAAAGCCTTGATACCTAGCCTCTCAAAAACATCTTTATGACAGAAAAGAGTTTTATCTTCAAAGCAGTCTCCGACCTTATTGTCTGAGTTGAGTTTTTGATCTAGATTGTTTATATCCAATAAGTATATTCCGAAGAAATCATCTAATTGAGTTTTTTCTCTTATTGTTTTATATCCTACAATACTACCTTCAAACTCAGCTAAGAAGGCGTTGATGATTGTGGATTTTCCGCAATTAATTTCACCGATTAAAAGTACATTCATAATCTTATAAGGGTAAGCACAATAAATGCTTACCTCCTTTTTCATCAATACTGCATATAGCTTGTATGGGTATTTTATACGCTTTCTGCAACAGGTCGCCTGATACAATATCCTCTATACTTGTATATGTTCCATATCCATCTGCATCCATTAATAATATTTTCGCATTGTCTGTGTAATTATTAATAACATTATGTGTTGACATGATAATCGTATAGCCTATACTAACCAGGTTATTTAAAGCCTCTGTTACCATAGCTTTATTTGCAAAATCTAATCCGTTTAATGGTTCATCCATAATAATAATTTTTGCTTGTTGGCATATGGCTCTTGCAATCATCACCAATTGCCTTTCACCACCACTAAGCTCTGTATACTCTCTTTTTGCAAGAGCCTTAATACCTAACATATCAAGTGTATCATAGACTATATTATAGTCATTCTTGTTTGGCGTTCCAAAACTTGAAATATGACAAGTTCTCCCCATGATGACCATATCTTCTACCAAATAACCAAATGTAGGTACATGTTGTTGTGGGATGAATGCGATCATTCTTGCGAGTTCTTTCTTAGTAAGAGTATCTAGGTTTACTCCATCTATCATTACCTTACCGGAGATTTTTCTCTTATACCCAATGAGCATATTAAACATAGTGGTTTTACCGCTTCCATTTGCACCTAAAACGTATATCATTTCCCCTTTACCTACTTTAAAGGAAACATCATTAACTACAACGTTTGTATCATAACCACCATTAAGCTTTTCAACTTCAAATATCATTATCTTTTCTTTCCTTTTTTGATTAACATATAGAAAAATGGTGCACCGATAAAAGAGATTGCAAGCCCAATTGGTATCTCTATAACCGATACGGAGCGAACAATATCATCTATTATCAATAGAAACATGCCACCAAGCATAGCTGTAATAGGCAATAGTTTTCTATATTGTGGGCCAACCACCGATCTTGTGATATGCGGTATCATCAGG